>SXHS01000331.1 GCA_005773145.1 Planctomycetaceae bacterium
CTTCCTTGCGGGGAGGGCGACTCAACAAAGCATTTCCGGCTCCCTCCCCCTTGCGGGGAGGGCTGGGGAGGGGGTATTTGTGACCCTCATGCACCAAGACCCCGACCAGCGCAACTTCGCGCGAGACCTTCGCAATCAACCAACCGAAGCCGAGAAACGGTTGTGGTGGTTTTTGCGCGCCGGGCAACTTGGCTGCAAGTTCCGTCGCCAGGCGGCCCTGGGTGCTTACGTCGTTGACTTTGTTTGCTTCTCGCACGGGCTGATCGTGGAACTCGACGGCCCGCAGCATACCGAGGCCGACGCAAAAGTGTACGATGCTCGTCGAACGGCCTGGCTGGCAACTCGCGGCTTCCGTGTTCTCCGATTTCGGAATCACGAGTTGGACGAGGATATTCAAGCGGTGGTTGCGGCAATCAAGCACGCGATTGGGGAAGCAAAATCTGTTCACGAAAATCCCCCCTCCCCAACCCTCCCCGCCGAGGGGAGGGAACCGGACAAGGGTTAAGGGGAGCTGACGATCAGCGACGCGGACAACATTTACCGACTCCCTATTAATTACCGCTTTTGAAGGCCGACCGACGTCCGGTGGCGTTCGAGCGAATTGGCCTCATGCGAGTCGCAGGAAGGCGGGCACAGTTCCGTCAGGGGCAATGTCCCAATACAAGAGGTTTTTCGGAACGAGTGTTCCACCATCGCCGATGCTGCAATCAAAAATTTCTCGCTCGATTGTTGCCAGATCAAAGATATTCCGCTTGGCGAAGACCTCGTGATCGAGATTGCCTACGGGCGGATTCATGTGGTGATAATCGTTTCGGAAGCTGCATTGGATTCTGTCGAATGCCTTCGCAAACGGGCACAAGACAATGCCCTGCTGCTGCATGCGTCGTACCAGCCTCTGATTGGTTTCGCCTTCCTGACGCGTGACACGGTTGCATTCGGCCACGAACTTGGCGATGCCATCACTCACCGCCTGGGTAACCACTACGCAACTGAGGAAGTACCCGTCACGATATAAATCGAGACATTCGGAGGAGGCATGCGCGAAATGATGATTGCCGGTGACCCATTGATGGTTCACCGACAGGTAGCGATCCACGCGATCATCCAGCGACTGATTCAGTTGCGAAAGAAGAGACTCCCTCAGCATTTCACGTCCTTCGTCGGCCATTCCTGCTCCTTACATTGCTCGTGCAAACGGCTCTGATCATGGCAAGACACCACCTGGAGGTCGCGAGTTCACTCCAACCAGTACTTTTTTTGGCACAACGCGTTAGTCGATCCCGCCCGCCACCACCTGCTCCCCAACAACGTTGCGAATTGTCGGCAATAGAAGGACGGTTACCAACAGGTCGAGAGTGCCTTCGTTGGGCAAATGCCTACCCTTCTGCCTCACACCCAGTTGGGTCCACTGTGCAGCCGACCATGTTGCGATGTCTTTTTTTTTGCGAGACGGATCGGACCTTACGGGCGTCGGCTTCAATGACGGCCGGATTAGTTATGCTCAAACGACTTTTCGCGCAGCGTTGGGTCAAGCCTCAAAGCGCTCGCTCGGTCTTGTTTCGCGCGAACGCTATATGGCGAGTAGGGTCCGAGGCCGCGGGATTTCATGATCCCTTCACTCGCTAAATCGCGAAAAAAGTATGCATGCGCGTTTTTCCCGTCAAGCGTCAACGATTGACTGGCATCCTGGATAGCCTTCTCAAATAGTTGCATTTTCAAATTCGCGAAGGCGCGGTTGCTATATGCGTAACTGTTGTCAGGTTCAAGAGCAATCGCCTGGTCGCAATCTTCTCTTGCTGATTCTGGGCGTTCAAGTTGAGCCTTGCATTATGCTCGGAGTACGTAAGCGTTCGCAAAGCCAGGTTGCAAGTCGATCGCGTATGAGCATTCCTGGATCGCGGATTCTAATTCGCCGGCCTTTTGCAAATTAAATGCATTCTTATAGCGCCTCGATGCTCCCAACTTATCGGCTGGCGGCACTCGAGCCGGTGCATTCGGTACAAATGCTGTATGAGGTCGGGTGACTTCCGGAGAATTCTCATGAGGCAGAGCCACTTTGGCCAACCGATCATCAAGCTTCGATGAACTCTCTGGGGCCGGGGCCGACGCTCGTGGCGTCGGTGGAACTGAGTCTCGTAGCTTGTCTAGGCCTTGCGACGTTTCGTGTCGCCGTTATTCCTGCCGAGAAGCACGCTCCGGAATCGCGGCGGGTCTAAAAGAAAGAACCACGGCGACGAGGAATCCACCGCAGACAGCGCCGATTATCAATCCACCAATTAGGACCGGTGTAGTTCGTACTTGTCGCGGGCGCTCGTGCAATGGATCGCCCTGCGTCGAATCTGACATTGGCGTAGACTCGTTAACTCCTCCTACTCTTGACGTGGAATCAGGAGAAAACAACAGCTTAGGTTCGTTCCTGAAATGAGGTTCTTTTTCCGGAGATGTTACTCGCACCGACACGACGCGCCAGGCTTTTCCCTTACCACCCTCAAAATCATACTCGTCGGAATTAGATCTAGTTTTGATCGCAGGGTCTGGTTGTTTGGTTCGTTTGTGGGCAGCAAGCGCATATGAACCAATCGTCCACACGACACTGATGATTAAAGCTGGTGCTACCCGCTCTTGAACTTTAGGATCGTTGGTGGTCAATAGAATCACTCCGAAGAGAACCATTAGAATGAGGGCCGGGAGGCCACTCACAATCAGACCGCTGCGAGAACGATGAAATCTCCGACGCATACGCCCCTCCGCGTGAGGATGCATTGTACATTACACGATTACCGAACAAGAACAGTTAACCACCCGAAATCGAATGGATCACGGTGGAGCGATGGCGACAGATTGAGTTGCCGATGCGGAATCGTCGGTGTTCAACCCCTTCAGGGTTGGGAAAACGATGGGTGATCGATTACCCCAGGGTGCGCTCACGTTGTTCCTTCGGCAATGCTCAGGACCGGTCGCGATCCCTTCGACATGCTCAGGACAAGGCTGGACTGGGTTGTGCGACGCCGTTGGCGCCCAAGGCTTCGGGCACTCTGACGCGCATGCATTCCTTTGCCGGCATGAACGCGGAAGGCGGAATGATACCCTCATCCCCGACCCTCGGGTACCCTTTGGGTGCGTCGAGGGAGAAGGGAGAATGCAATGGCGGGAGGGCGACGGAGCGACGGGGCGAGTGGGCGAGTGGGCGACGGGGTGATGCGGAGACGGGGCCCTTCGACTCGCTTAGGCTCGCTCAGGACGAACGATGGGGTAAGGAGGCGACGGGGCGAGTGGGCGATGGGGCGACGGGGCGGCGAGAAAGGAAGGGCGAGTGGGCTACTGAGAACGCGGAATGCGGAATGCGGTACGAGGAGCAGCGGCCAGTTGGCAGCCAACGATGAAAAGCGGAATGCCGGGGGACATCATCACGCGGAGCGTGATGACTACACTACGACGAGGACCGTGCCTGATACTTGCAGGCATTGTTTTGCTGGCTGGGGCAGGGCCCCCTCCCCAGCCCTCCCCGCCGAGGGGAGGGAGCCGACCATTTGTTGTGTGTGTTAAAACGCTCGACCCGCGACTTCTGCGCCGGCGATCTGCAGCGTCAGTGGGTTCGCTGCCGCGCCGTCGCCGCGAATGATCACCAGATCGCCGCTCGCCAGACCCGCCGCCGCTACTTCCGGTACGCGCACTTGGACGCCCAGATCGTACCAGCCGAGGATTTCGGGTTGATAGGTGTCGTTGCCCACTTGCAGCATCACCTGACCCGGTTCGGGACCGAGACCTTCTCCCGCCACGTTGATGACCATGCCTGGCTCGACGATGTCGCTGTCGGCATTGAACGTTGCCGGATCCACCGGCTGAATGTCGCCACGGTCGATGACCGCACCATTGTTGGTGAGTTCGGTATCGCGCAGCTCGCGGTTTGCGTCCACCAGCACATGTACGTTGGAGAAGGCAAACGGCTCGCCTGCTCGACCATCGGGCATCAGCGGCAACCGCAGGTCGATAGCCAAGGTCTGGCCGGCTGCTAACGATGGAACCCTTTGACCAACCTCCACGCGGCGATCGTTCGGAAGCAAACCGTCCACCCCCATCAACACCACGTTGAACGCCTGATTGACGTCGGTCCGGCTGTTGTTCCGCAGCCAAACGCGATAGCTTGACCCCAGGTTCTGCTCTAAGTGCCCGGGATCGACGAACCTCACGGCCAGCAGTTGCACGTCCCAACCTCGGTCAACCACAATCTGCGGCACATCCACCCAGGTGCCGGCGGCCACCACCGGCAATGGCTGCCAGACGGGGTACTGCCATACGACCCACCGCGGACACGGATCGTAAATCACCGGCCGGCAGAAGATGGGTCGTGGGTCAAACCATGGGTCGCAGTGGAACCCCCACGACCAACTCACCCAACTCCCCCACACCGGGTACCAACAGCGGCGCGGATACCACGAAGGACCCCAATAGCTGCGAAATGCACAATGATTGCGGTAGTGATGGTCGATGCGGCCGACGTGGCGGTGCTGCCAACCGCCCCGTCGTTCCAGGTCGTCGTGCAAGTCAAGCCGGCGTGCAATGTCGCCATTGTCGTGAAGGTGATATTGCTCATCGAGGCGATACTTTTGCAGCTTCGACGACCTGGCGAGTTTTTCAAAGTGATCGCGGTCCCCCTTTTCGAGCCAGTTTTGCTTCGCCAGCTTCGCCACCGTGACGTCGTCCAACCGGCCATCGTGCTTGATGCGATGATGCAGCATGTCGTACTTGTCACGGTTCGACTCATCGATGCCTAGCCTGTCCTCGAGTTCGCGCTTGCGATCTGAAATCTTCGGCTCGCGGTTAATGACGTCGCCTCGATCGAAGTTCTTCGGAAGACCCTTTCCGTCGAACTTTTTATCATCGACGTCCGCGTTGCCCAGTATGTCCTTGCTGTCTTTCTTGAAGTCGTCTCGATCGTGGTCGCCCAACTTTAAATCGCGCTTCACCTCGGCCCGATCGAGCGCGTCGCGCGCTTGCTTCGGCAGCTTGGCGCGATCAAGCGCGTCACGGGCCTGTTTGGGTAATTTGTCGATCTTGCCATCGAGCTGGTCATCCTGCTTGACGCTATCCGTCCGTTTAATGCGGTCGCGCAAGCCGGAACCCTTCAAGTCGCGAGTGGAGCTAGGATTATCGACATTGGGATCGCTAAGTTTGCGCGGCTCGATTTCCAAGTCATTGCCGGGCTTTTTCGATTCGCCGCCGCGTTTGCCAAGCTTTTCATGGGCCTTGCGGATGGCCTCTGCACCCAGAAGGTTCCCGGCATCGCCACCCGGCGTCCGCGGTACGTCGAATCGCGGCGTGTCTTTCGATCGATCGGCATTCAGCTTTTTCGTGTCGCCGGTGGATCGCCGGAAGTTTTCGATCTGGGAATTGGGTTGCGGCTGGATCCGCGGCGTGGAATCGCTGGACTTCAATTTTTTGGAATCGAGATCACCCGAGTCGAAGTTCCGCGGCTGAACGTTCCGCGGCGCGAAACTGCGCGATTCTGACTTGCGCGATCCTGAGCCGCCGCCGCTCAACGATCTACCCCCATCCCCCCCATCGCTCGACGACCGGCCCCCTGCGTCGCTCGATCGGCCGCGGTCGGAACCCTTATCTTTGTCGCGCCCGCAAACGGTATTCAGGACCACCAGTTCCACAGTCAAAAACGCAACTGCCGACACGATGCTGATGAGTGTCCAGCGTAACATAACGGCCTCTCTGAACCAGGTTCGAGTGCGAGGTGAAGATTGACTTTTAACGCATACGTCCGCCGACGATGGTGATTATGCAGCTTACGTGCCGCAAACCGACGCGACACGGTTCAACTTCCGGTGCCGTGAGACAAGTGCCGCATAATTCATAGTTTACGTCAAATCAGCATGTCGGGCCATGACCCATTCGGGTGAGCCGCCTCGACATCATTGTGATGACAGGTGTCGCAGTTCGGGTCAAAGCGACAGCCACTGGCCGATCTCGTTGATCGAGGACCAGGTGGGGGCCAATTCGCAAATCGGCAGAAGCGGGAACGTCAGTCAGCCCAGAAACACGTTTGGCTGCCGGGCAGGATCCGGTTCGGCTTTGCGGATCAGTTCGCGCACCCGCACCGGGACGTTGCCTTCGCCGAACAGGAAGAAACCGAACGCGGCAGCCAGTGGGTTTTCGTTATTCCAGCCGAAATGAATTTCCGGCGGTTTGCCGACACGCGACAGTTCCAAGGCGATCGAGGCCAGCACGTGCGCCACCGATGCGCAACGCTTCACGCTGATAATGAACCGCCCATCTTCTTCGGCGATCTCCATCAGGGGCATCTGTTGGAACTCGCTCGGGTCGCCCAGTTCAGCCTCGATGAACACAATCGGCACGTCCGGACCCAGCCGGTGCCGCTCGCGGATCGTGTCCTCCTTTTCCTTGAGTTCCCGCCGGCCCGGGCGATGAGGCACCAGCACGGGAAACTCCAGGTGCTTGAGGCTGTCCCAAAGAAACTTCGACGACAGATCGGTGAACTCGAAGCCGATGAATCGCAGTTCGGTGCTGCGTTTTAAGCGTGAGGCAAACGAAGAGAAAACAATCGCCAGGATAAACCAGCTTGCGATCTTGATGCCGTCGGGCCGTTCAATCATGTTTGCGGCAGTCGTGTAGAGAAACACCAGCGTGATCGCCAGGTAAAGCCACGGCATGCGCAAGATCCATGGTCCCGTGCGCCCGCGATAGACGTCGATCACGGTGGCCACACAGGCACTGCTGATGAGCACCAGCACGCCGGTCGCAAAGGCGCCGCCCTGGGCTTCCACGTCGGAATTGAAGACCCAGGTGACGAGCAAATTCAACCGCCTGACCAGCACCACCAGCGGCCGAATGGCCCGCGACCACTCGGGCGCCATGCCGTACCGCGGCAGATACTGTGGCACCAGGTTGAGCAGGCCCGCCATCGCGCTCATTCCCGCGAAGCTCAGGATCACGATCGTGCTAATGTCGTAGATCGTGCCGAAGACTTCACCAAATAGCGGGAAAATAACGATCTCCCCCTCGCCGTGGGCGAGGTACGCCAGGGCGCGGTTCTGGGCGTGGCCCCCCTTTTCGAGCGATTCGGGCTTGATGAGCGTCGCCGTCACCAGCGAGGAGCCCAGCAGCGCAAACGACATGATGATCGCGGCCAAGGCCAGTAATTTGCGCGTGTTGCGAATCCGCGATTCGGGCTGCTTAGTGTTGTCGCCAGGATCGCCCTTGATCAGCGGCATAACCGCGACCCCCGTTTCGAAGCCGCTCAGGCCAAGCGCCAACTTCGGGAAGAAGAGCAGGGCGAATCCGGCGATCGTCCACCACGTCGGGTTGGCCACGTCGCCCAACGGTGTGCCATGACGGTCGTGCAAATGCCAATCGCCGCTGAGCAGGTGTTGGTACCAGGCGTCGAATAGCGACGGATGGGCGACCAAATGGACGAGTCCCGCCCCGATCACAATTGCGTTGAGGGCCAGGTAGCTCGCCACAATGATCGCCGCCAAACCAATAACCTCTTTGAAGCCGCGAAGGAACATCGCGCCCAGGATCACGAGCAGCCCAATCGTGATCGCCAACTGATGCTTCGATGCGGGGATGAAGTCGAGTTGCTGGTCGACCTTGTTCCAGAGCGGGTTGTGAATCACGTGCTCGGCGGCGTCGGCGGCCGAGAGCGTCATCGTGATCACAAAGTCGGTGGCCGCGAATCCTAGCAGAGCCAGCACCATCATTTTGCCGGTCCAGCCATGCACGAGCCGTTCCAGCATGGCAATCGAACCTTGGCCATGCGGCGAACTGGCGGCTACATGGCAATAGACCGGCAACGCTCCGAGCAGCGTCACCAATACCAGCACGACCGTTGCGATGGGCGCGAGCACGCCAGCGGCGTTAAAAGCAATCGAAGGCTGATAACCGAGCGTGCTGAAATAGTCGACGCCCGTCAGGCACATCACCCACAGCCAATAACTCTCATGATGACCGGGCCGGGGCTCCAGGGGCTTCTGCAGGTCGACGACGCCGCTATCGGTGATTTGCCGCTCCGTTGCGGCGATTGGGATGTCCATACTCTCCCGAAGGGATAAACCATGAACGCAAGGCAATATCGTATGATCCACGAATCGGGCCCGTCAACGGTTAACGGGCCTGGCGATCGCCCATCGGAGGCGCTAAGTGATTGCGCACAGGACGATTGCGTAGTCGGCACGTAGGACGGATTTTCAATCCGTCCCGTGCCCCCTCCGCCGACTTCCTCCACAGGCCGGGGACTGGCTCATTTTCCCGGCGAATTCGCGAGAGGCGCATCGTTCGGTCGGGAGGTTGTCCAACGTGGTTCCCGGGAAAATGTGCCTTGTCCCCCTGTCTTGGCAAGTGAACGGTTACCTTGCGAGTTGCTTTCGGATCGGAGTATGATCGCTGAGCGCCAGGAGTCAGGCGTCAAGGATCCGAAGTCCATCATCGTGCGCGGCCGCCTTGCAGACTCCTGAGCCCTGACCCCTGCCCGCGGACTTCTAAGTCCAATGAATAAGGCGTTCGTTCGCGAACCTGATGACACCGGCCAGTCAACCTGCCCGCGATGCCGGTCGTTGGGCGTTGCGGTGCACGAAGCCACGCTGGCTGCGCACCTGCAACCAGCCGCACTCGAAGAACTGGCCGACCCCGCGTGGTTCTGCCCGTTTCCCACCTGTCCGGTGGCATACTTCGACTTGTTCGAACGGGTGGCCACGGTTGACTCGTTCATCAAGCCGGTGTATCCGAAGGACCCCACAGCGCCCATCTGTCCGTGTTTTGGCTTCGCAGCAGATGAAATCGAAAAGGATCTTGCCGAAGGCGGGGTACGGCGAACCCGCGCGCTGGTGGAAAAAGCCAAGGGGCCGGAGGCCCACTGTTCGACCGCATCGCCCACCGGCCAATCGTGCGTCGCCGAAGTGCAGCGTTACTACATGCAGCGTCGCGAAGGTAATCGCCAAGAATAGATCCGATGATAGCCGGCGACAAACTGTCGCCCGGCGGCATCGCTCTGAGCACTGCTCCCCTGCAATCACCACCGGAAGTGTTCGACCGCCATATCGGCAAGTGCGGGAAACTTGCGGCGATAATCCACCAGTTCCTTTCGATCCAAATCGGCCGAAAGCAGTTCTTCTCCTTCGCCCGCCTCGGCCAACGTGTTGCCGTGTGGATCGACGATCAAACTCTGGCCGCGGTACACAAGTCGCGGATCGTGTCCGCAGCGATTAACGCCTACGACGTACGCCTGATTTTCAATGGCGCGCGCCCGCAGCAGCGCCAGCCAGTGCGCATCGCGCGGCCGCGGCCAATTCGCGATCACCGCAATCACCTCCGCTCCGTCGCGGGCTGCCGGACGAAACAACTCCGGAAATCGCAGGTCGTAACAAACCAGCGGTGCCAGCGTGAATTCCCCGCAGACGACGACCACGTGATGCGTGCCCGCCGTGTAACGCTCCCGCTCTCCTCCGAGCGTAAACGGCTGCTGCTTCACGTAGCGGGCAATCTCGCCCCCCATCGGGTCGAAGACCACCGCTTCATTGCGAGCTTTGCCGCCATCCGCCAGCGTGGCCACGCCACCGATGACATAACTCTTCCACTCGGCGGCCAGCGAAGACAAGAACGCCGCGGTCGGACCCTGCCTCGGCTCCGCAATCCGATCCACGTTCATGCTGAAGCCCGTCGCAAACATCTCCGGCAGCACGACGAGCGACCCAGGCAGCGGTGAACCGTCGCTCAGCATCCGCCGAACCGTGGCGAAGTTCACCGCTTTGTCCTCCCAGGCAATACTGAACTGAACGGCGTAGACTCGCATGAACCGCACTTGTGTGAAAATACGTGATAAGTTAACCACCGATCGCTCTATCGAACTGCTCCGTCCTCAATCGCCACGATCATCCTCACGAACTCCGCCAGGGAATCGGCACGCATTTTCTTGAACGCGTTGTAATGCCGGGCTTCCACCCTGCGCAGGCCGATGTTCAACTCGCGGGCAATGACCGTGTTGGTTTTGCCGGCCATAATTGCGTCGAGCACGTGGCGATCATCGTCCGAAAGCGTGGAAAGCCGGGCCCGCAACTCTTCAAGCTCGCTGCGAGCGCCTCTCCGCTCGGCGTCGATTTCGATCGCTCGGCGGACGCTGTCGCGCAACTCCGAGTCGCGGCACGGTTTCTCCAGCAGGTTCACGGCACCTCGCTGCCTGGCTTTTACCGCCAAGAGAGCATTGGCCCAGGCATAGAAAGTGTATGCGGTTTCCCGCATAAGGCATCCCCCAAGGCGCGATTTTCTCGAAGGGTCGCCAATCCACGGCGTGCGGAAGCGACTTCGGTGCAATCCAAAAAAAAACGGCCAACCGCCGGCAAGAGACCGCCACGGTTGACCGATGATTTTGCCGCTCGATGGTTGTTCAGATCGCATCTTCCTCTGCTGGCGACTCGTTCTCGGGCGATTCTCGCTTGTCATCTTTCTTCTTGCAGTCTTCGCATGGCTCGCCCTTGCCGACACACTTCGCGCACTTCGAACACTTCGAACACTTTTCGCCATGGTCGCCGTGCTTGCGCCGATGCTCGCACATCTTGGCGAGCTTGGCTTCCCATTTTTTCGACTCGGCTTCAAGGTGCTGCCACACGTCTTCCGCCGAGCCCTTCCAGAGCAACGTCAGGTCATTGCCGTCAGGCTTGACCCGCAACCCGTTCACCAGGCGAAGCTTCAGATCGTTGTCCCCACTGCACAGCCGCGCAAGCGCCTGGCCGCCCTTGACGATCTCATGCACCTGGCCGACCACTTCGGTGTTGGTCATCGTCGCTCGGGCCCGAAAGAACGACTCTCCTTGGTGCTCGCCGAGAACCAGGCGAACCGATTCGGTCTGCCTGGCCGCCGGATTCTTGCAAGGCAGTTCCGCCGTGGCGATGCCGGTGACGCGCAACAGTAAGGTCGTGCCGTCGGGCACTCTTCCCGCCAGGGGATTATCGCTGCCGATGCTTCCGGCTTTGCCATCAAGAACGTCGAGGGCGGCTTTCAGTTCATCCACGCTGCTCGCCAACACCAGATGCTCGTCGCCAAACCATGCGCTGGCCAGCGCGTGCGAGTGCTCGCCGCGCCGTATCGTCCAGCTTGAGATCTTATGCGAGCCGTACTCCGATGCCTCGCGTCCGGGAATCTTCTCTGCCCAGCCTTGCACCTTCGCTCGATCGAGCCTGGCGTGCAGAATCATGACGCCGGTATGCTTGCCGACTTGCTTGCCGTAGAAGGTCGCGCCATGCAGGTCCTGGCGGGGATCGATGCCGATCATGGCTTGCGCCATCTTCAGGTGGGCCTCAGCATTCTTATGCCTGGCCATGTGTTTTTTTATCGCCTTCTTGACGACCACCGAATCACGCATCGCATCGAAATCCACATGCCCAACCCACCGCGCGTCGTCTGAGACCTGCTTCATGTTCAAAGGAACGGCCAGCGCCTGAAATCCGACCGCAAAAATACCAGACAGAGCCACACCCACCACAAGTCGTTGCATCATGATTACTCCCTTAAAAGAGGAACTGCGCCCCACATCCTACTCTTACCCAGCAAAGCCCGCCAGAGTTTCACGCTTCGGGTGGCTCGTCCGGGCATCCGTTTGGGCTCTTTCTCATGTCGGTGACGCAAGTCGCTGAAGCAGGAATCATCGTTGTGGGTCTTTGTCTGGATCGAAGGGATCGAACCGACGAATAACGACGCCCAACGACCATCGTCACCGGGCATGCGCGAGTGACCTTACCATTTTACGTGGAGTTGCTGACGGCGTGTTGTCGCGCACGGCTCGAAGGCTCTGCTACCCCTTCTCTACTTCTCTGCTGCCCCTTATCTGCTATCCACGGCAGCCGCGCTGGCGGCCGCCCGATCGGCAAATTCTGCCCGAGGGCGCACTGCTCGGGAGCCAAATTCGGCCCACATCTGGTCACCGGCGATGGATTTGTGCCACGATTTCCAAGAAATTTTGGAATTCTGAGGGGGGGGTAAATTTGCTTGCAATTCTCGCAAACGTCGCTATTCTAAGGCTTGTGCTGTTTGCTCGTTTCTCGGCGTGGCCGGGCCGTGAACGGCTATCCATTTGGGTAGATTACCCGGTGTAACCGGTGCTTGAACGGTTGCGAATTACGTGTGGGGCACAGACTTGAGTCACTCAAAACGCAAGTCGTTCGCAGTGGAGATCGGACGGATAAAGTCCACCAAATTGGCTGCACTTACTGGGCGCGTCACGCGGGCAACCCTCGTTGGACTTGCACTGATGGGAGTGACGCTAGCGTCTAGTGCGTTTGGCGGCGTAACTATTACATCCTTTCCGCCTTCCATATTCAACCCCGACACGGGAGTGATGGACTCTACACTTGGCATTGATGGGTTCACACTCGAAGATTTTGAGGACGCAACCCTAATTCCAGGTTTGGCAATCGAGTTTCTCAAGGGGGGCGTTGCCGGTTTTAATGAAACTCTTAGTCAGCTAAGCAATGTGCTTGCGTCGCCCACGGTGTGGGACGGCTCACACGTGCTACTTAACCATCCAACTAATGGTTTTCTAGGATTGGGGTCAGCTTCGTTTTCAACGCGAATCACCTTTCAGTTCAGCACGCCTGCATTATCGGTAGGCGTAGGCTTGGTAGGGTTTCAGTCCCTTGTATCTAACGCTCCACTGACTGACCATCGTCTCATTATCAATGGCTTACCGCTTCCAGATACGTTGGAAACGCTAGCAGCTCCGAACTTTGTCGGGCACTCTCGTTTTCGCAACGCCTATTTGCGAATCGACGCGTCGGAAGGAATGAACATTACCTCCATAGGCTTTGAAAATATCAGCTTTGCGGAGTTATTGGAGTTCGACCATCTCGCGGTTCAATATGTATGCGAGCCGGCAACTCTGCCGTTGCTCTTGCTGGGCTGCATTGGCGCGGCGATATTGGCTCGACGCAGAGCGACGGACTGAGAATTGCGGAGACCCTGCCATGTGTTTCAAGCCGTGTTTCATGGCGTTAACGTTGCTGGTCGCGGCGGCAGTCTCTGGCCGGGCCGATGTCATCCGCTGGGATAACGGTCAGCTAATTCCAGGTACGGAGGGCATAGCGCCCGGGCCGGGTGTGCAGCTCGACCACTGCCAGCTTGAATACGCTGGTTTGTATCGACGAAACCTCGGCAGAGCGAATTTTTCCTTTTTCAATGGTGCAGATACAGCAGGTCTCGAGCTTCGGAGGGCTCTGCGATGAGAAGGAAAGCGAGGGTTTCCGCCGCCGTGGTTTTGTGGGGTTTGGCCGTTTGCTCGCTCGCATCAGCCAACCACATCTTGCCCGCCGTTCCGAAGGGAACGATCGCGGTCCATTTGGAACCGATCGTGAGGGGAATGTCGGCCCCGTTGTATGCGATCAGTCCGCCAGGCGATACACGGCTGTTCGTGCTGGAGCAAAATGGGCTGATGCAGGTGCTAGAGAGTGGCGCGCTTCTTCCCACCCCGGCACTGGACCTTCGGACTCGTGTTTCGCCTCCACTTGTTCCGAGTAATGCCAACGATGAGCGCGGCTTGCTGGGAGTGGCATTCCATCCAGGCTTCCACGACTCGAACAGCCTTGGATTCCGCACGCTCTATACCTACACCAGTGAACCGATTCCGGCAGGAACCGTACCGACATACCCCGCGCCCAACAATGCTGAACAAACCTACAAAAATCTGATCACAGAATGGAAAATATCGGTTGCCGACTCGAACGTTGTCGATCCTAACTCGCGACGGGAACTGATCTCGTTCGGCAAGAATGCCGGTAATCACAACGGCGGCACGGTAGCTTTCGGTCCTGACGGCTATCTGTATTTGGGCACTGGCGATGGCGGAAATGCCAATGACGTCGGTGCAAGTCACATCGAGCCGGGTGGTAATGCCCAGAATCTTAGTACCCCCTTGGGAAAGATGTTGCGGATCGACCCGTTGGATCCTGCGCTTACGCCCGGCAGCCCAAATCCTGCCAGTGGGAACGGCCAGTATCGCATTCCCGTGGATAATCCGTTCCACCAGGGGGCCGGCGAAGTGCCGGAGATATATGCCTACGGTTTTCGCAATCCCTATCGGTTTTCGTTTGATCGCGGTAGCGGCGACCTGATCCTGGCGGACGTCGGACAGAGAAACATCGAGGAGATCGACCGCGTTGTGCTCGGCGGCAATTTCGGATGGGCGGTCAAGGAAGGCGACTTTCTCTTCGATCGCGTTACCGCAACCCTCGGCGTTCGCAGCCCCGGGAATCCAGTGGGAATGATCGACCCGATCTCGGGCCCGTTGGGGACGCTCGAGTACGACCATGGTGACGGCATCTCCGTTACTGGTGGCTTCGTCTACCGGGGCAGTGCAATTCCGGAGTTGTTTGGAAAGTATGTCTTTGGTGACCTCGCGATCAGAAATCTTCCACCTCGGGTTGACGGTCGCTTGTTCTACGCCGATTTAGAGGATGGCACGCTGCACGAATTCTTGCTCCCGCAATTCGACAACGGCATGTTGCCCGATGGGCTGACGGTCCATGGGTTCGGCGAGGATGCAAACGGGGAGTTGTACGCTTTGGTAACCAACACTCCATCCAACGGGATCGGAGGAATTGTGTATATGCTTACACCTGTCCCAGAGCCACAGGCAATTCTATTGTTTGGTCTGGGCACTTGTGCGATGTTGTGCAGTGGCTGGCGCCGCAGACATCATCGATCGATCGTCAGCCACTGACCCCCCAAGTGGCATTTCCACCCAGTCCCCTTGGCGACAATTGCGTGTGATTACTTACTCGACATCGCTAATGGCTACAGTATTTGGCCTTCTCGTAGCTATCCATGCGCTGCCAATCTGGGCCGTCATTGTCCCTGGGCAGGTTGATCATTTTGAAGAAGGCGGCCTGCTCAACTGGCGAGCAGGAGGAGTCGGCAACCCCAACCCTCCCATGAACATTGCTTCCGGCGGTCCGGGAGGCGCCGATGACAATTATCTACAACTGACTTCGAACGGATCGGGTCTCGCCGGTGGGAAACTGGTTGTATTTAATTCCAATCAATGGGCCGGTGATTATCTGGGCGCTGCGATAACCTCGATCGACATGCAAGTCAAAAACTTTGGTACGACCGATCTTATGCTTCGATTAATCCTGACGGACTCTCTTCACGCCCAGGCCCTCACGACGGTGAGTCACGTCAATGTGCCCGCCGGTGGCGGCTGGAACACGGTCTCGTTCTCACTGGATGCGGCCAATCTGACCGGTGGAACTTATCAAACGGTGATCAGTAGCGTCGTGGAATTGAATTTGGTGCATAGCCCGACCGTCATCGCTCATCGCTCGCTATCACCCGACATTGTCGCCCAACTTGGCGTGGACAACATCACTGCTGTGTTCGAGTCCAGTCTGACCGGCGATCTAAACAAGGATGGCTTCGTTGGTCAGGACGACTTGAATATTATCCTGGCCAACTGGGGGAAGAACGTAGTCCCGGGCGACCTCATGATGGGCGATCCCAGCGAGGATGGCTTCGTTGGGCAAGACGACCTGAATGACATTCTGGCGGCTTGGGGTCAAGGTACACCCTCGGAATTGGAATCGCTCAGCCCCGTGCCGGAGCCGGATTCATCTTTGCTGACGATGGCTGCAATCGCCGGCTTCGCGTCGCTCCGACGGCGTTTCACAGTAACCAGGTTGATCCGCAGCGGCTTTTCGTTGTGCTCAGGACGATGAGCGAGCCGCGATATTTAGACGTGCAGATTAACGGGTACGGCGGGCACGATCTGAACGATGCGCGAGGCGATCGACGCCGGGTTGTCGATCGTCACGCACCTGGGCAACGGCTGCCCGATGCAGGTTCACCGGCACGACAATATCGTGCAGCGCGTGCTGAGTCTTTCGGACCGGCTTTGGATCAGCTTCATTGCCGTCGGGGCTCACGTTTATTTTCCACACATAAAGGAACATGCGGGCATGCTACTCGTGGCGAGTGACAAGGCGTGGCAAGCTCCGCCACCAGCGTCAGCGACCCAACTCGAATTGTCGATGGCAGTTTGAGACTGAGCCAGTTTGGCGGGGTGGCTGGGGATTGGGTTGCTTGTCAACTGGCCGGGGGAATTCGAATCGGTGGTTGCTGAATTCGAGAAGTTATCGGCCTTAGAGAAGCAGCTGGCCCCGGCGGGCGAATTGCAGTTGGTGCTTGACCCGGAGTTTCTGTAGGGGACAGCTTTTTCAGGGCAGCCGCCGCAGTGCGTTCGAACTGCACGCATGTCGGGCCACTATTCCGGGTTTCTCCCCCGGAAATCGCAATCGGGGGGGTGCCTTCGCAGTCAAGGCGCAGCCCATGGGGCGAGCGGCCTGCCTCCACTCGATCCCGAGTTGCGTCGAGGCGTTCCTGGCGTCGCTCCAGCGTCAAGAAAATCCAAAATTCGCCCCGAGGGGGGATTGCAACGAGTCGCAGCCGGCTTAAAATCAGGCTAGTTATCAGTCTTAATTATCAGTCATTTCCAGTGGTGTCGACGTGGAAAGCTGGAGAGTCGAATTCTCGCAAGAGTTCGCTGCTTTTCGTGACTAAGTCGCCCGTGGGTTTCGACAAGTGCCGCTGAGCGTCCGGGAGTGGCATCCTGGCACAACACGGGTGGCGCGCCGCCGCTGGTAACGGCTGTGATGCTTCGCCGGTTTCGATCTTACAAGACTTCGGCGATGGTCGGCAGTGTGGAGGCCTGCGCCCATCTATCGTGCAGTGCGTCGCCCAGGACAGTCGATCGATCTGTCCGGAACGCGAATTGTCCGCGCGGTTTGACAGGTCGACAGAGAAAGGCATGTGGTGAAAACCCGTTTTGAGAAACTCTATAAACTAGGAGGGACGTCTCATGAAAACCTGCTTTGTCAACAACTATTACACGAAAGGTGTGCTTGTTGTGTTAGCAACGCTGGCGCTTGCCGTGCCAGCGTTTGCCCATCAGGGCACCGTCACCAAGTACCTGCAGCGGCCGGGCTACCTGGTGAATCCCAACGACATGATGTTGGCGGGCGAAAATATTTGGTCGGACGTGGATTGGAACAAGGTAATGATTCCGCAGCCATCGCCGACCGTGCCGCCCCTGTGCTGCGGCTCAAATTATTTGCACGTGTGTGGCTCACATTATTTGAACCGATCCGATGGGGGGTCGATGGGCGTATAAAGAAAGGACCGCCGTGGCGGTCCTCATCCTGGATCCTTGGGTTTAAGAGAGTCGTTTTACTTGGGTAGGAGTGGCCGAAGGAACTCGACGGCCTGCGTGAAATCGCACTGGTGGACATGCATGGTGAAGTCGATCGGGTTGAAGTTCGTCGAGCAGTGGAAGCACCGCGCCAGATTGGTACTGGACTTGATCGACGAAAGGGACTCACCGCACACCAGGCAGACGAAGACGAATCGTCCGTCCCGTTGCTTGTGCGGCCAGTTGAGATGCGCGATCAGCCAGTCGATCGGAATCTCGTTGCGGATGCGTCGGAGCAGCTCGGGACTGTAACGTTGGCCGTTGTTCCGCGGTAAGTTACGGCGTTCCGGGTCTTCGGAATGAGTCACCATCAGGAAGTCTCCTTTCAACCAAGTTGCAGTTCAGCAGAAGCCTGCTGAAACACCGTTTCATCAATCCGTTGCACGTTGCGTGCGGTCGCTTGCAACAGGCAAGCGGTCGCCAAATGATTGATGGCTCGTGGCAGCCCACCGGTGAAGTCGTGAATCAGTCCCTTCACGGAACTGTCGAAGACATCCTCTGGAGCCCCCGCTTGCTTCATTTGTACGTCGAGGTAACGGCCCGTCTGTTCTTTCGACAATGGCTTGAGGCGGTACTGCACATGAATGCGATTGAGCAGAGCTTGATGTTGCGATTGCCGGAGTGTCGCTCGCAGCGTCTCCTGCCCCACCAGTAAAATCTTGAGCGGCGGTGCGATGTCGATGGCGGAGCTGACCAGGAGTCTCAGATCGGTCAACGCATCGCCATCGAGCAGTTGGGCTTCGTCAACGATCAACAGCAGCGTGCCTTCCGTGCGCGCCGCGCGTTCCAGGATTTGGGCAAACAGTCGTTCCTTGCCCCGCCGTGGTTGTTCGCCCAGCTGACTGATGATCGTCTTGAGCAACCCCGTGGTGTTCAAGTGTGTCAGGTGACAGTAGACCGTTTCGTACTGCTGTCGTGACAGCTCGTGCAAGAACCGTTTGAGCAGTGCGGACTTGCCCACGCCTGAGGGTCCGGTGACCAGTCCCAGCGTGCCGTGTTCTCCGAGGTGGTTGAGGCGTGCCAACCCCTCCTGCATGCGATCGTCGACCCACAGCGAAGGGGCTGGCGCGTGTTCGCTGAAGGGGTGCGACTTGAGGTGATAGTGCGTGTGATACATGGCATCTCCTTCTGAGGAATAGGTGATGCTGCCTTAACGGGGCAGCAACTGTTGAAGCTGAAACAGGATTACGGGGATCGTTTTGAGTTCCGCCATCTGGCAGGCTTGCTCCAAGAGTTCCCCCGTGGTGCGCGGATGGCTGCGATGGAAGCTTGCCAGTTGTTCCAGCTCGTCGGCATTCAGGCCGGAAGCGCCTCCCTGCCGTCCGAGGAGCCGGGCGAACTTGCTGGCTAGTTGAGTCATCGACAAGATGTGCGCGTGTTGAGCGCGATGGAAGTTCACACCGCTCTGCGACTGGGCCTTCAAGCGTTCTTGGTGGCGGGCGGTGAGGATTTTTAGAAAGTCGTGGTCGAGCGGAGTCGCGGTGGGCTGGGGCTGCTGAAGATCGAGAAAGGGATGAGCGCCTGGGCTGCGATCGTAACGTGGGGCGACTTGCAGAAAGACCCCTTCCAAGGAATACAGTTTGACTTCTGTGAACCGCCCGAACGGATCGTGGTGGACCATGACACGGTCGTCACGATATTTGGGATCGACGGCGAAGTATTGGCAATCGACCCGCACGTCACAGAAGGTCCTGTCCACCTTGCGTCGTTCGCGGAGATAGAACAGTTCCAAGGCCTCCGCCATATTCACCTGCCGGTGGTACCGCGTTCCGGCGAGGAATCGTTCGCGGGGTGTTTGTTCCGTCTCGCTGTGGACCGTCGGGTGGTAACCCTCGTGCAGCCAGGCTTGGAAGTATTGATTCAATTTGTCGAGCGTTACCGTGTGACTGGCTCGAATCTCAGCCTCGAATTGCTGTTGCGTGGTTTGAATCACCCGTTCAATGAGGCCGCCCGCCGGTGGGTCCTTGGGGGGCCGATGCAGGAGCTCAATATTCAGTGAAGTACACGCCAACGTCAGAGCGCGGGAGTGATAGATTTTCGCGTTGTCGACATACAATTCGCGTGACGCCCCATGACTGGCCCAGGCCCGCAGCAGCGAGTCGATCAGAATGTCGAGATTCTCCCGAAAGTAGTACCGTCCTTCGACGATGTAGCGACTGTGGCAGTCAATCCAGATCGATAAATGAGCCTTGATGACGTGGCCGTCGTGAAAGATACATGGTCCTTCCGCGAAATCGCCCACCCAGAGGGAATTGCTGTGATCGCGAGTCCAGCGGCAACGGATCTTCTCGTCGGTGGACTGGAGTTTGCGACGCGTCGCGCCGGCCCACCGCAGCTGGCGGTTCAGCGTCGATTTGGGAATCGTCCGTCCAAACTCGCGCTGGAGAAACACGTTGATCATCTGCGGCGACCGTAGCGGTTGCTGTCGCTTCAGTTCAATGGCTCGCGCGAGCATCGCTTGACGATCCTTGCGCGGCTGGCTGCGGTCGCTGCGGCGCTTGCGCTTTAGTCCCGTCAGCCGCTGCTCGCGGTACCGACGCACCTTGCGTCGCAAGGTGGAGAGCGAAATACGTTTGCAATGGCCGGTGAGGAACGGCACTTCACGTTGGCTCAGTTCC
>SXHS01000332.1 GCA_005773145.1 Planctomycetaceae bacterium
ACGCGTAGTTGCGGTCCCAAACGTGGCCGCCATGTGTTAGGAAGCCCACTTGAGGGGCTGCCGCGGTGCCCGTGAGCGTGAATATTTCGCTGCCGGTCGCGTAGACCGCGTCCGGCGTCACCAACTGTCGAATGCTAAAGATGAGCATGTCCCCGGACTCGAACCGGTCAGGGGTCGTTTGGTCCCAGGTAATCAGCGCGTCGAGATCAATGTCATCCATATCCAATCCATTCGGCAACGTGCCCAAAAGGGAACCGACCGCTGTCGCCACGACCGAATGGCTGAGATAGGAACTTCCCGATTGGGTGTAGATGGACACGGTCGTGGCCGCGTCGTTTTGCAAGGAAAATAAATCGGCATCGAAGTTGGGGGGCTCTCCGCCCCAGATTTCCAGAGCGTCGACATCTTGGGGCGGATTCATGGGATCGATGTCGATGTTGCCAACGGCCCACACTCCTTTGCCCGCGCCACCAGGTCGCTCGTAGGAAATATCCCCCGCGCGTCCGATTGTCTGACTCTCGCTCGTCGCAATCGTGCCAGACCCTAACGGCGCCGTGCCATTGCCGACAGAGAACAATAAGAAACTGCGGTCCTCTAGGAGCGCATCGGCCAGGATATCCCGGTGATGGGCCAAGGCATCGATTTCGCCCTGCGTCGGGAATCCCGCCCAAAGATTCGAGAAATCCAGACCGTTGCGCACACCCGCAGGACCAGGGTTGCTGACGTTGCCATCCCAGGCCACGGTTTGGCCCGGATCGAGATTGTTGGAGGCGTCTCGATCTTGAAACGACGAGTACTCCTTCCCCGTGACATCCTGCGGCCGGGGCAGAATCGTTCCCGGTTGGCCGCTGATCGTCGGATTACCTCCAAATAGATACGGGGCCGCAGACACCGTGCCAAACCCAGTGCCGGTCCAGGTCGGCCCGGCGGCAACCATGGCGGCTGCCATACATAGGAGCCGTGGCCAAGTATTACGCCCGGTCCACGTCAGCCCCGATTGCGGACGGTTGTTATTCCGTATCATGTACCCCAACCTTTGTTCGTGTCGTCCGTCGCCATGCCTCCGCATGTCCGCGCTGTTCGCCGATTGGCTGTCGATTCGGAACAGGGACCCCGCTTCGTACGAGGAGCCCAAGAATAGCGCAGCGTAGCTCTGGAAACGCACCCAGATAGTCGTCGGGAGTCTGAAAGCTGGAGCTTACAAAGCCCAAGCCCTTGATATCAGACATTCGGCGCACCCAATTGCTCAGGCCCATTCGCAAGAAGCGATGGCAATTGGGACGGGTGCTAGCGACGGACCATTAGCGTTTCCTACAGATCACCGACGAAGCCAGTACAAGCAGCACCTAACCGAACAGGGTTCGGCTCACCAACAAAGCACAGGACCCAACCTACAGGCCGGCGTGGGAGGCCTTGCCCCTTGTGATTGCCCCCACGACCGACCGACCGCCAAAACCACCGGTCCTCAGGTCACTTTAGTCGCCGATACGAGTTCTGTCAACGATTCGGTGACCGTTCCATCTTGACAGGCGTCGGTCGCCGTGCGACCATCTGCCGCCCGTCGGGCCGTGATGCGGCCATCAGGATGTGAACGAAGGGCCGGGCGTGGAGCTGCCGGGATGCGATATTTCCTCTTGATTATCTGTCTTTGCGGCGCCTTATTCGGTGGTGGCTGCCGCTCGCCCTACTATGCCGACCGGGGTGCCCTTTTCGGCGGACTGACGGGGGCCGGCTTGGGAGCGGCCATCGGCAGTGCCAGCGATCAGCCCCTGGCTGGGGCGGCACTCGGGGGCGCATTAGGAGCGATGACGGGGGGAGTGGTTGGGGGTGCCTTGGACGAGGTTGAGGCCCGCAACCAGGCCCAGATCCAGCAGCAATTGGGGCGTACGATGCAAGGGGCGGTCACGACCCACGATGTGATGGAGTTGACTCGCGCCGGATTAAGCGACGAGGTGATCGTTTCCCATATTCAAGGGCATGGCCTGGCCCAGGCCGTGAACGCGCAGGACCTGATTGTGCTCAAGCAGTCGGGTGTTAGCGATGGCGTATTACGCGCCATGCAGCAGCCCCCGGCGCCCCGCACGGCGGCCTTGCCACCAGGCCCAGCTGGGCCCGTGATTGTCGAGCAATACCACTACGGGCCTCCCCCCTATTACGCGTGCCCCCCTTCCTTTCACTACTACCACCATCGGCCTTGCCCACCCCGCATGCGCTGGGGCGTATCCTTCAGTCATTGACGCGCAACCATATATGGATCATCACCGGACCGCGCTGATCACCGGGGCCGCGGGTGCCTTGGGCACAGCGTTCGCCCAAACCCTGGCTGCAGCCGGATGGCGGCTAGCCCTCACCGACATCGATCGGTCGGCCTGCCGTGCCTTGGCGGATCAACTGCAAGCGACAGGTGCCGACGTGCGAGCGGAAGTCTTGGATGTCCGTGCGCTGGACCAGTGGGAATCCCTGCGCGATTCCTTGCGTTCGGATTGGCAACAACTCGATCTGCTCGTGAACAACGCCGGCGTTTGTAGCGCGGGGACGACAGGGAGCTTCCCGGCGGCCGATTGGCAGTGGGTGATTGACGTCAATCTCATCGGCACCATGAACGGCTGCCACACCCTAGTGCCATGGCTGCGCGAGAACACACGCGCGGCTCATATCGTCAATATTGCCTCCTATGCAGCCTTTATCAGCTTGCCATTGGTCGGGGCCTATGTGGCCTCTAAGGCAGGCGTTCTGGCCTACTCAGAGTCTCTATATCTCGAATTAGCACGCCAGAACGTGTCGGTGACAGCGGTTTGTCCTGGGTTCTTCCCCTCGCAACTGTTCCATCGAGGTCGCTTTCATACACGTGGGTTTCAACAGATCAGCGATACGATGGTGCGCGAATGGCAATTGTCGCCGGAGAAAATTGTCGCAAGTGCGCTGCGCGGCATGGAACTCCAACAGCTCTACGTGATGGTCCCCTCACGCACCCGCTGGATGTGGCGGCTGAAACGTTGGTTTCCCCTCGCCACCTTGGCTTATGTGAGGCGTCGTTCCCAGATGCTGCTCAATTCCTAGTCGGATACGTGCTACTGCACGATGCCTTGTTGACGGAGCGTCTGCAGGACGGATTCGGCAATTTGGCTGATGCGATCATGATCGACGTTGCCGGTACGAGGCGCGCAGCCTCCCGAGGGGGCGTCGACATAACCAAAGTCCGCCAAGATGCAACGTAGTACCTGCTGCAGCGCCGAGCGATCGATGCGCTGATTGGGGCTCATCGGCTGGCGGCCATTACCGAAATTGAAACCGCGCAATTCGGCGGCTGCCCGAAACCCTTCCGGGAAATCGGCCGAATACAACATGCCGTCAAATAACTCCAACAACCGCAGTTGGAGAGCTCGGGCTTCGTCCAAGCGATTGCCGCGCACCATCTCATACAATTGGCGAGTCAACTCGGGGACAACTCCACTGGTCGCATTCGTCCCGCCAGAGCAACCGATCACCAACATCGGCATCAGGGCGGCTTCCCAACCCGTCAAGAAGGCGAAATCCGGCCGGTTGGGCTTCACCTTGGCCATCATCCGCAACATGAAGGAGATATCCCCCGACGAATCCTTGATACCAACCACGCGATCAAATTCCGACAAGCGCTGTACCGTCGGCGCGTCGATCGGACTCGCGAACATGGGAATATTATATAACGTCACGTCGATAGGCGAATTCAGCGCGATCTCGCGGAAATAGGTGTAGACCGACTCCGGGCTCAGCCGGTAGTAGAACGGTGAGACGATGGCAACCGCACGTGCGCCGTACTCGTGATACTGTTCGCAGGCTGACAGCGTTTCTTTCACATTGGCTTCTGCGGCTCCCGCCAGAACGGGGACGCGCCCCGCCGCTTGCTCGCAGGCGATCTTGACGATGCGCCGTCGCTCTTCGGGTGTGAATCGGGTGAACTCACCGGTCGATCCATTGGGGTAGAGACCGTGCACTCCCTTGTCGATCAACCAGTCCAAATAACGCCGCAACTCGTCCTCGTTGATCTCGCCTCGACTATCCAAGGGGACCAAATGTGGCGTGTAGATGCCTTCGATCTTCTGCTTTGCCATGTGTTTCCCACCCTGCATGATTCGTCGGCAAATGCCGAAACGCCCTGAAACTCACCCCAAGTATCCCATCTTGAAGAACCAGTCCTACATTCTGGCACCCAGGAGCGTCCGAGGCAACCGCGGTTGGCACTTGGCGATGCGGAAATCGGCTGATAGACTCCCCGTTGGAGCCCACCGTGCCAACATTGCACATGTTGCCCATTTTTCCGGTCGTAGCGTGCGTGCATGTGTTGGTCACTTTCTACTATTTCGGCATCACAGCGGACGTGGCCCGCCGTCCATGTGCTGGATCGATGGCACGAGGAACTTGCCTCGGGATTGGGCGGCTCGCGACACCAAGCGGAAGAGGATCTAGCCTGGTTCCGGTCCCAATCCGAGCGTGAGGCCTGTTGGACCTGTGGACTCGGCCAGCATCACGGGCCCGCCGAGACCGCCGCCCCCGTCGACGTCATCCCTGGGATGGGCGAGGACTGGATCTGGTGGCCCCGTGGCATTCCGACCGGGCGGCGCGTCGCCATCGTCAGCTCGCGAGTCCAAACAAGCCGGCCAACGCTCGTCCCCACCTTCATTGGCCGATCGAACTGGTTCAAGGCGTTGCGCCTGGCCTGCGAACAATGCCGCATCGCACATGACGTGGCCATGGTGAGCGAAGGTACCACGACCGAAGCCTACGTGCGCCGTTACGCGCAACACATCGGCTTGAAGACCATACGCTTGTCGGCGCCCAGTTCCGCTGGGGCGTCGGTTTCGCTGATTCGTTGGCTGCGCCATATCCGACAAGTGACGGCTCGAGTGGAATCCGTATCGGAATACTGTGGGTATTTGCTGCCCAAAAAACTGAGTTCGGTCGCGAGTTCACAGGAGAGACTGGCCGCCAGTGATCGGGCCCCGCCCTGGGCTGATGCGATCGTCGTCGCGGCCAGCGATCAGGTGCGAGTGCTTTCCTTACGGCCGAACGGGAACCTAGTGCGGCTGCTCCAAGAACGGCTCATGTGCCCCGCCTGCCCACCAGGTAGCGTTTGGCTGGCGCTGGGGCCATCGCTGGTGCCTTATGAATTGGCCGAACCTCTGGTGCGACGAGGTGCCGTTGGATGGTTTTTCTTTGGGGGGGGCTCAGCCGATTCCACCGATTCGTCGCCAACCGAAGAGGACAAGGACGAACAAAGTGGCGGGTTTTTGTCAACAAAACGCGACATCACTCGCATTGGATTCCCGCTGGCCGAGCTAGACGCACACAGCGATGAATCGGCGGTTTTGATCCATTGCACACGATCCGGCCGTGGGCCCTGGCCCGATGAAACGAAGGAACAGCATCTGGATCGACAATTAATGCAACCGTCGTCCCATGACTCGTCTGCCGGTGCCACGCTCGTGCGCATCCTGCGGCAGCGTCGTATCCTCGCCACTTCGCGCACGATTCGCGGTGGACTTTCGGTGGTGAGTTTCACCGCAGCGACGGTTTCACAGTTAGCCCAGTTGCACACGTTTCGGCCACATCGTGGCCATTGGGACTTTGAACCATACGCCATCGCCATTCGCCGAGATTGGCTCGTCGCCCGCGGCACCCGTCCCGTGATCTACGCCGACGATGCTCGCTGGAGCACCTTGCAACCTCAATGGCGTCCCTATTTTCAATTGTCAACCACACGTGGCAAGCAGGGGCGGCAATTGGTCGATTGGACGGTCGAGCAAGAATGGAGGCATTGGGGCGATCTGGCGCTGGACGAGCTGTCGCCAGCGGACGCCTGGGTGATCGTGCCCACGCTGGCCGAGGCGCGGGTAGTGGCCGCGGTCAGCCCTTGGCCGGTCCGAACTCTCACTTGATGCTAGGACCGATGCGTGGGCACTTCTTTTCCGACCGTTTGATAAAGTCCGATATGCCGGGTTACCATGGGTTCCAGGCCAAAGTGCGTGGTGATGCGCTGGCGGTTGCGAATTCCGCACGATTCTGCAGCAACGGGATCGGTGGTCAGGGCGACGATGCGTCGTGTGAAGGCGAGGTCTTCATGGGGGCCGAGGGGTACGGTTTGTATGTCGATTAGATCCGGATCCCCGAGGATTTCCTCCACGCCTTCGACCCGCATGGCCACAATAGGTAGTCCGGCGGCCATGGCCTCCATCAGGGCCTGAGGCATCCCTTCCCAGCGAGAGGGGAGCACAAATAATCGGGTGTTGGCGTTGGCGAGTCGTTCTCGCACATCGTGACGCCAACCGATGAGATGGATTCGATCCGCCAACGGTGTTTGCCGAATGTGGTCCATCAGCTGGGCCCGTAGGGGACCATCACCGAAGATGACCAGATGGTGTTGCGGCAGTGCGTTGAGTAGCTGTGGGGCCAGCTCAACCAAGCGGTCCATGCCTTTTTGATAGGCCAATCGGCCGACAGCCACGATCACCGGCGCATCGTGTGGGATGCCAAAGTCTCCCCAGCTGGCAGGATGGATCGGCGATGGTGCGGGTACGGCGACACCGTTGGGGATCACGGTCAGCTTGGCTAGGTCCAAGCCAATGCCATGATGGGCGTGATCCGCGACCGATTGGCTAACGCATACGAAGCGCTGGAAGCGCATTTGCAAGATTCGTAATAGACACTTTCTCCAGACCGGCTGTTCCGTCACTCGCAACCCGGCGATGCGACTTCGGTCGGGGGCACCCGTCGGCGTCAGTGCCGTTATAATGATGGCATGGAAGAGGAAGGCATGCACCAAGCGCGGTTGATGGATGCGGATCAGACGTCGCAGACCCCTGATGGCGCGGCTCACCTGATACAATCGATCCGCGCCCAGGAATTCCACGGGGATTTCCCGTAGTTGCAGTTGCCGCACGAGTGCATCTTGGTTGGGGGATGGTGGAGACGCCAAGGAGACGACCCCCACGGCGAATCCACGTTCGGCCAAGCCGAGTGCCAAGTGCATGAGGCAGCGTTCCGCGCCGCCAACGCGGAGTTCGGTAATGACCAAGAGCACATCCAGATGGCGCGACTGGGGGCGCGAACCCGTTGTTTTGAAAGCCATTTAAGCTCCATTTTAGACAGATGCCTGCCGCAATGTGAGAGGCTATGCTGGAAATCACGAATTACGATTACAACCTGCCCGCCGAGCTGATCGCCCAACAGCCGTTGGCCGTGCGGAGCGATGCGCGTTTGATGGTGATTGATCGCCAGAGCCAATCGTGGCAGCATGCGCATGTTCGCGATCTACCGGCGCTACTCCACCCTGGCGACTGTTTGGTATTGAACGATTCGCGTGTGCTGATGGCCCGGCTGAGCGGTCACCGCGTGTTGACCGGAGGCCGCTGGCAGGGACTTTTTTTGGCCGAGGACACCGGGTGCCATTGGCGCGTTCTGTCCAAGACGCGAGGCAAGTTGCAGCCGGGAGAACTCATTCAACTCGAGGATCGTGATTCGCGTCCCGCGATTTCGATCCGTCTGTTGTCACAGCTAGGTGCGGGCGAATGGGCCGTAGCGCCGCAATGCGACGAGCCAACGCTGGCGATCTTGGAGCGGCTAGGGCGCGTCCCTCTCCCCCCCTATATTCGCGGTGGCCAGATGATACCGGATGACCAATCGGCCTACCAAACGGTTTACGCCCGCGAGCCGGGCTCGGTGGCCGCGCCCACGGCCGGGCTGCATCTGACATTAAATCTCTTGGACGAGCTAGGTCGCACGGGCATCCGTCATACTCGCGTTCTGTTACATGTTGGCATTGGCACGTTTCGCCCCATGAATGTGACCAGCTTGGACCAGCATCGTATGCACGCTGAATTCGGTCGGATCGAGTCGCCGGCGGTCGAAGCCCTCCAGCAAGTCCGCCTGAGTGGAGGACGCCGCATCGCGATTGGCACCACCACCGTTCGTGTGTTGGAATCGGCGGCCGATGCACAGGGATCGTTGACTGCTTGGTCGGGGCAAACGGACCTCTTCATTCGGCCCCCTTACACATTCCGCGCGATCGACGGCCTGTTGACGAACTTTCATTTGCCTCGATCCACGTTGTTGGTTCTGGTACGGACCTTTGGCGGGGATGCACTGATTCGCGCCGCCTATGATGAGGCAATTCGCGAGCGCTACCGGTTTTACAGTTATGGCGATGCCATGCTGATTCTCTGAATCCTTGCCCAATCGGGCGTCGCTAGCGTTTGCATTCTGACGGTTTTACGACTTCTGCTGAATTTAACGAGGTTACCCGTCGATACAATCATACGGATTGTAGTAGTCGTTGCAGGGCCAAGCCCGTGCCACGCAACGGTCTTTATCTCAATAAAGGGTTGATAGCATGAGATCTCATCGTTCCCTTACGGTCTGCTGTCTGATTGGCCTTTTAGCGGCCTCGGCGGCTCAGGGTGCTGACCGCAAGAAAAGTGCCGTGGTGGCAGCCAGTCATGCGGAAACAATATCGGATGACGGCGCGGGCTACGACATGTCGGCCGCGTATGGCGGGGGTGGTTGCGGCGATGCGTGCGGTGTCAGCTGTGGCGATGCGTGCGGCAGTTGCGGCGATATGTGTGGCGGCGCGTGTTTCCCCTGTGATAGTGGGTGTGGTAGCCTCTGGTCGCATCGCCATATCATTTTCGGCGAGTATCTGTATCTGCGTCCCCGTGACGCTGAAGTTGCCTACGCGGTGCCCATCGACGGCCCCATCACCGACCCGGATAGTGGCCCACCCATCCAGGTTGGGCCTTACGGCGTGGTGGACCCCGACTATCAACCGGGTTACCGTGTCGGATTGAATCTAGCCCTGGATCCCTGCCGCAGCATCTTCCTCAGCTATAGCCAGCTGGAAAGTTCCACGACCGACTCCATCGCGCGGGCCAACGACGATATCGTCATCCACTCGAATGTGGCTCATCCGTCCAGCGAAAGTGCGGAGACCGATTTCAATTCAGCCACCGCAACGCATGACATCGATTACAACTTGGCCGATTTCGGCCTGCGACACATCTTGATGCAGGGGAACACCTACGCGGTGAACTACGAATGGGGTGGCCGATACGCCAAATTGGAGCAGAATTTCAATTCGCAGTTCATCAATAACGAAATCGAAACCGTGACAACCGATCTGGATTTCGAAGGTGGCGGTATTCGACTGGGTCTGGACGGCCAACGCATGGCGTGCCGCAGCTGCTGGCATGCCTATGGCAAGACCGCCGCCAGCTTTGTTGGAGGTGAATTCAACGGTACCTACTTTCAAGGAACCAATTTTGATCCGGTGATCGTGAGCACCGACTGGCGGTCGGGCCGAGTCGTCACCATCCTGGATTTCGAGGCGGGCTTGGGCTGGACGAGTCCTGGCGGCTGCCTGACGTTTTCCGCCGGTTATGTGTTCAGCACTTGGTTGAATGCAGTGAAGACCAATGAGTTCATCAACGCCATACAGCGTAACAATCTGCTCAACTTGAATGACGGGCTGTCGTTCGATGGTCTGGTAGCCCGTGCGGAACTGCGGTTTTAAGGTCGGACGCCGTTTTTGTAGAAGTTCGTATTTCGTCTCCAAAGGCCGGCCTGGTTCAATCCCACCAGACCGGCCTTTGCTATTAAGTGGCATTGGCTTCTCGCCTGTGATGATCAGCTAGATCCCCTCATCGGCAGGCAAGATGCCTGCCGCCACTCTCTCAGTGGCATAGGCTTCCAGCCTGTGGACCTTCGCCATCCGCTCCGTTTTTTCGTTTCTCTCGGAACGATTCTCTGTCGCAGTGCGTCCAAGAAGCGTGGCTGGAGGCGCGAGGCCCGTCTTGGGAGGATTTATCATGTTCGCTAAGCACTGGTATCAGCAATGGCCCGGGGTCGCCGCTGGGCTGGGACTGTTCTTCACGATGGCGGTCGGTGTGGGCGCCCAGGGCGTGTTGCTAGACGAACGGCCGGACCAGGAGTTTCGCCTGCCGAAACCGCCGCACCTTTGGCCCCCCGAGCCGCTCCCCCACCCAGTACCGGAGCAGGCCACCTACCGCTTGCGGGAACTGTCGGTTCAGGCCACATTGGACGGCCCAGCTGCCCGCGTGCAGATGAGCCAGACGTTTCAAAACACTGGCAACCGACCCCTGGAAACGCGATTCGTCTTTCCGCTTCCCTATGACGGCGCCATTGAGCAGATGACCTTGATGGTGGACGGCAAAGAGTACCCGGCCAAGCTATTGCCGGCTGAGGAGGCACGCCGCATCTATCAATCGTACCTGCAGCGTCAACGGGATCCCGCCTTGCTGGAACTCATGGCACACGGGCTCTATCAAACCAGTATCTTTCCCGTTCCCGCCGGCGCGGAGCGGACCGTAACCCTGAGTTATGCGCAACTATGTCGTGTCCAGGACGGCGCGACGGACTTCGTGTTGCCGTTGGGTACCGCTAAGTACTCGCAGCAACCGTTGGACAAGGTTTCGATTGACATTTCGATGCGCAGTCCGGACACCATTAAAAACGTCTACAGCCCGACGCATCGCGTGACGATAGAACGGCCGAATCCGCAACAAGCAGTGGCCCACTACCGAGGGACCAACGAGGTACCGACCACCGATTTTCGACTTATTTTTGACGCTGACAAGCAAGCGGTCAGCGCTCGGTGCTTGAGCTATTGGCCACCGGGTGACGATGCGGGTTATTTCATGCTGATGGCTACCTCGGGTCTCCCCGAAGCGCGAAGTGAGCCGCTCCCCAAGACAGTTGTGTTTGTGTTGGATCGCTCGGGGAGCATGAGCGGCACGAAACTCGACCAGGCCAAGGAGGCCGTACGGTTTGTCTTGCGCAATCTGCGTCCGGTGGACCGGTTCAATCTTGTGGTCTACGACAACCACGTGGATTTATTTCGCCCCGAACTACAGCGCTGTGACGATGCAACGCGTCAAGCCGCTCTGGCGTATGTGGATGGGATTTTCGCGGGGGGGAGCACCAATATCGACGGCGCGCTGATCCAGTGCCTGGACCAGCTGGGCCAAAATCCTGGGCCCAACTACGTGCTATTCCTTACGGACGGCCTGCCGACCGCTGGTGAGACGGGAGAGGCCCAAATCACAGCCCATGCCCGGAGCCATAACCAATGCCGTGCTCGGATCCTGACCTTAGGCGTCGGTTACGACGTCAATAGTCGCCTGTTGGACCGGATCACGATAGCCAACTACGGTCAGAGTCATTACGTGCGGCCGAATGAGGACTTGGAGCTAGTAACGGGGCAGGTTTATCGTCGGATTGACAGTCCGGTGCTCATGGATGCGAAGTTCACCTTTGCGTCGAACGGCCAACCGGCGGCGGATCAAGATTTCAACCGCATCTATCCGCGCGACGTCACGGATCTATTTTCCGGACAGCCCTGTGTGATACTTGGGCGATATCGACGAGCGGGACCTGCCACGGCCATTTTGACGGGCCGGGTCCATGACGCGGTACACACCACGGAATATCCCATTCAGTTGCAGTCCGAGCAGGCGGGGGAGCTTTGGTCCTTCATTCCCAAGTTGTGGGCGATGCGTCGCGTGGGGGAGATCATCGATGAGTTGGACCTATCGGGCAAGAACCAAGAGTTGATCAATGAGCTGACGGCGTTGGCAACTCGTCATGGAATCCTGACGGCTTACACATCGTATTTGGCGACCGATCTGCCCGTAGCAACCGATGAGTTGGCCAGAGAACGAGTCGGTAAGGCCGTGTCGGACTTGCTGCGGGTAGAAGGACGGTACGCGTTCGAGCAGCGGGATCGAAAGGCCGGCCTGAAACTGGCTGAGCAGGTTGTCGACGCTGTGGGAGCGCCGGCGTTTGCAACTGCAGACGGGGCGGGTAACGTGGTGGCAGGTGATCCGGAGCGCCCCGTCGCACCGGTCCGCATTCAAACTATTGGCGCACGGACCTTTTATCGCCAAAAGGGGGAGTGGCTGGATGCCCATCTGAGCCAGGACCAAATCGGCCAGGCGGTCGTTATCGACAAGTTGGGCGATCGCGCCTGGGAATTGCTATCTCGCGGAGGGCGCGAAGCCGGACAGGTACTGGCATTGGAAGGGGACGTGATCGTTCGCTGGGGGGACCAGGTCTATCGGCTCAAGTGATCAGGGAACCGCATCCATCATGACGACGCCGATCCTCAGTAATCGATATCCATTCCCAATTGCGTACGTAGGATCTCGAACTGTTCTAGGTAGTGCTGGCTGGAACTATGCACGTGTTCCGCCTCGGTTATGAACCGCATCTGCTCGTTGCGGGGAATGTCGTGCCGATCCAAGATGTCTTGGAATTCGTCGAGTGCATGACTGTAAACGATGAGCAGTTTATGCTCGTCAAACTGAATTTCGTGAGGTACCTGCGGATTTAGAATGGCGATGCCGCAACAGCCGTCGTTGGTGAGCAGGTCCTCATGGTCCCAGAGCAAGCTCTTCAGTACCGGCATGTCCAAATGCTCGCGATACAAGTCGCGGTGGGACGAGCCTTGCGAGCCATGACTGGTTTCCAGTACCACGTCCACGGTATTGCCGAGCGGATCTAGGAGATCCATAAAGACTTCAAACAGTCGTTCACGCGAGATGGCGGTCATCAAGACGGGGATATTTCCGCGACCTTGGTCGTCTTCGTATTGGTCGTGTTTGTAACCCTCGGAGGGGACAACCTTGAGATCAAAGGACGGTCGCACGGCGTCGGTTAGTGTAAAACTGCCATAGCGGTTCACTTCGAGGTGCCGCTGCAGGATGTCTTCCGACACCCGCTCGAACGAATTGGTCGTGCGTGCCGTTTCCCGCTCGTGGAAGACGTTGGTGAAATAGTCTTTCAGGAACCCCATGACCCCACTCTCCCACAACCGGTACAATCGGCCCTTCCCTCAGGACCTGCACGTCACGGCTGCTGCGCTAAATTCGGGCCTAATCGCCACCCATCCACGTCGTGGATGCCCCATGGCGTTCTCCGATGAGGAAGTTTAGCATTCGACAATCACCGGACAACGTATTCGCATTGCGTTAGCGGTTGGAGTTTCCCATGTTCAAGACGGATAGCAACGGCCCTGCGGGTCGCCCGTGGCAAATCGGATCAATCTCCGAAGGGCCAATGTGGCGGCGACGAAACATGGGCTGGGGACTGCTCCTCCTATGGTCCCTCGGATGTGCCCCGAATTTGGCGGATCGTGCGGATCCCGCCCCTCAGGGGGTGCATACGGATCACGTTGAGCGTGAGACCTGGGATGTGATCTTCGCCGGGGGAACTAAGGTCGGTGCCATTTCGACACGCATACGGCCCGTCGAGGAAAACGGCCACACGCGGCACGAAATCACGTCGCATCTGAAACTTGTCCTACAGCGATTTGGTGAATCCACCGAACAAAATCTGGTCTTAACCAGCGTGGAGACACCAGCCGGATCCTTGCAGCACTTCGAGTGTCGTATTCCGACTGGTGGTGGTGAGACGGTAACGCAAGGCGAAGTCGAGAAGGACCAGCTTAACGTGGTGACTACGTCTTCCGGTCGACCGCAATCACAACAGTTCTCCTGGCCGGCCGCTGGTGGTGGGTTTTCGGCGCTGGATATCTCCCTGCGAAGTGCACCCTTGAAGCCCGGTGAGCATCGAGTCCTGTATTCGATCATCCCAGTTCCGCCGTCCGTCGTGCCGGTCGAACTTCAGCTGACCGCCGCGGATTGGGAGTTGGTCCCATTGCTGGACACTGAGAAGCGTTTATTGCGAGTCGAGTTGCAGACCCAACTGCCGGACGGGAATCGTCTCCCTTCGACGCTGTGGATCGACGAGCAGGGGGAGATCCTCAAACAATTTGAAACGAGCATGCGTTGGGAAACCTTTCGCACGACACGGGAATTGGCCGAGGCTCCCATTGAGACTCAAGGATACGACCTGGGGAGCAATCTGGTTGTCTCCATCGATCGCCCCTGGCCAGCCCCCCATGAGTCTCGGCGCGTGGTCTATCGAGTCCGCCTGCGAGATCGAGAGCCTGCGGACGTGTTTCCCGACAGCATGGGACAGAGTGTCGAGGCCCGCGGAGCTCATGAGGCCGAGGTCACTGTGACGGCCCTGCGTCCCGATCACTCGTCTCCAAGTCCGAATGCATCACCGCCAACACCAGCGGACTTAGCCGCCAACAGCTTGGTACAGACCGAGGATGCCAAGGTGCTGGAGCTGGCCGCCGGAGTATCGGCTGATAATCTAGAACCCTGGGCACTCGCAGTGGCTTTGGAGCAGCTGGTGCACGCGCGGATCGAAAAGAAAAACTATTCCGCGGCGTTCGACTCGGCGGCGGATGTAGCGCGCACCCTTCAGGGGGATTGTACGGAACACGCGGTGTTGCTGACAGCCGTCTGCCGCGCTCGCAAGATCCCCACGCGCGTGGCAGTCGGACTGGTCTACTATCCGGCTGAACAGGGCTTCGCCTACCACATGTGGAACGAAGTCTGGATCCGCGACCGCTGGATTCCGCTCGACAGCACCCAGGGGCGGGGTGGCATCAGCGCCGCCTACCTAAAGCTGGCCCAATCGAGCTTGTCAGCCGAAGGTATGCTCAGCCTGTTGCTGCCGGTCTTGCACGTGGTCGATCAACTGTCCATCGACGTTGTCAACGTCGATGGGGAGCCGTTAGCCGATTCCGACGCGTTATAAGGCCTAAGGCTTTCCGTGCAAGAACGACTCGGTGAGGTGCAAGAACGTAATGTAACCGTAGTTGTCACGTTCGTAGAGTATCGCAACACTCTTGTCGGGCATGCGCGCCAGATCCGAATAGGCGGCGGGGTTCTCGGCAATCATTTTTTCCGTGGGAAAGCTACGGGTGTTGTCGTGGCTGATTCGTACGACCAAGTTATTCCTACCCGGGCCTCGAGGACCGGTCCAAACGATGCAGTCATGGTCATCCCCCGCGGACTTGCTCAACAGTCGCTCGATTCCACAGGCGACTTGTGATACGGGAAGGCCCGCATGCGGTTTGTCCCACGTCTTGCCACCATCGTGACTCGCAGCAAACCAACGATGCGGAACGTTGTCGCCTTGGCGGAAATCCATGAGAATCGTCCCGTCTGCTAACTCAACCAACTGGTTCTCATCGCCGTGCAGGCCACCCGGAACCATAGCGCCACGTTGCCACGTTTTGCCGTGATCCTCGCTGTAGATTGCGAATACCGTGAACGGGTCCACCATCCAGGCGGGAGCGATCAACCGCCCATGGCGATCCTGAATCATGCCGCCGGGGCCGATTACCGTGCTGCGCCATTTGGGATTCTGCATGTCCCGTGAGGCCGTTGTCAGGTCGATCGGTTCGGACCAATGCTGGCCGGCGTCGGTGGTGAAACGCGCGATGATCTGATGATCATCGGTCCCAGGGCGGGCGTTATCAGTGCTGCGATCCGGCCGACAGCGAAGATATAGCAACCAGAGCTTACCCGTGTCTCGATCCAAGACCGTTGCGGGATTCGCCGCCGACCAGTACTCGCCCGGATCCTCGATAACGACCATCGGCGACCACGTCTTGCCACCATCCGTGCTGCGCTTCAACACCAAGTCGATATCATTGTGTTCCATGCCCGGATCGCTGCTATTAAGCCTGCGGGCCTCGGCGAACGCCAGTAGCGTGCCGTCCGCCGCGACCTCGATACCGGGTATGCGGTAGGTATTGTAACCGTCCTGGCCGGACACAAACACATCCACCGGCGTTAAGCCCGCAACGGACGTCGATTTCCTGGCTTCCTCGGCCTGGCACCACCCGGCCGCCGCCAGACACACAACCCCGCCGAGTGCGGCCCGCCGCCAGCCAGCCTGCCCGAACCTCGACATGATGGTCCCGAGATTTCGACCGGCCGCCGCGATTCTGTGTGTCTGTGACATGGTGATTTCTCCGAAGTGTTGGGACGTCAACGCCGTTGCGAATGCTATGGGAAAATGGTGACACCGATCCCCAGTTTTAACTGTTCGAACGGCGTTTGCACAGTGGTGGCGGATCCCTATTGTGGACGTTTGACTCGGGCAGTTAGCATGGGGTGACGTGGGTTGAATTGCCGGTGCGAAGTCGTCGGGTCATGCCTTCTTGGATGCTTCATGGAAGATAGAGTTGCCACCCTCGATGTCCCCGGAGCCGTTGGGCACCATTGGGGGCTTCGGCGGACGGTGGAGATCGTTCTGATCGGTTTGGTATTCTTTGTTCAGGCGGGTTGGCCGCCGCCAGATGTTAACGAAGCCCATTATTTGGCCAAGCTCAAGCACTTCTGGGACTCGCAGTGGTGTCC
>SXHS01000333.1 GCA_005773145.1 Planctomycetaceae bacterium
CTGCGATCTCTTGGCCGCCTTGGTACGCCAAGATCCCCACTTGGCACACCTGCAATTGACGGAGGCCCTTTCTCAGGACCCCTCGTTGGTTCTGTGGAGTCTATCATGGGCTCAGCCAGCGGAGCCGTGTGGCCTACCGCAACTTGCCTTGCGATTACTCGACGACGGCTTGGAACGACATCTGCAATGGCCGGATGCTACCGGCGACGCCGGTGGCATGAACCGCTTCACCGCGCCGCGACTGACGTGGCAGCGGTGGGCCCATGCAGCGGCAGCGGCATGCGAGACGGCGTGGCGTGTGCAGCCGCTTGCCGCCTGTCGGTCTCAGGACGAATGTGACGCGGCAACGATGTTGGGCGTAATATCTGATGCATCGATTTGGTTGGCGGCCGGCAATTCAGCGGGTAGGCGCGACGCGATCTACCCGTTACCCACGTGGCTCAAGCAATGGCTGAACGAGTTGTGGTCCCATTCCACCATGGTCGCCCCGACCGTAGCTTGGGTGCGGCAGGCGATCTCCGAACTCCCTACCCAGCGGAGCGGGCCAATCGACGACGCTCTCGCATCACAACTGGCCGCCGTCCGCCATCGCTGGCTCCGTCCCGCATCACCGGTAGCGGACGTACTGCCCGATTTCATGCGGGCTCGCGCAGCGAGTCAGCGGCGCGAGGCCGAGTTCGCGGCGAGGCTGGAGGCGGAGAAGCTGGCCGCGATGAAGGAACTGGCATCCGGTGCCGGCCATGAAATCAACAATCCCCTGGCGAACATTGCCAGCCGTGCTCAGACTTTGCTCAGCGATGAATCCGATCCCGATCGCCGCAAGAAGCTGATGACCATCAACACTCAGGCGTTTCGTGCGCACGAGATCATTGCGGACATGATGCTATTCGCCAAGCCGCCGAAGCTGGTACGAAAATCCGTTGACATCGTCACGTTGATTCAGCAGGTTATGCGGGAGTTGGCGGCCGACGCCGAGCGTCAACAGGTGAATCTGGCCTGCCAACCCACGGGCATCGTCCCCACAGTCCACGTCGATCCGGTGCAAATCGGTGTTGCGATCAAGGCGATCTGCGTCAACGCCTTGGAGGCCATGAGATCGGCGGGGCGGATTGAGATCGTGCCGGCCGTCGATCTTAATGGGGACGACCAGCAGCGACACGGGCTTTCGATTACCATCACGGATACGGGACCGGGCATCGATGCTGCCACGCGATCCCACATATTCGATCCGTTTTTCAGTGGACGCGAGGCGGGTCGCGGCGCCGGCATGGGGTTGAGCAAGGCTTGGCGGATCGTCCGCGAGCATGGCGGCGTTCTCGAAGTCAGCCAACCCGTCGGAGGTGGAGCGAGCTTTACCATGCGCATTCCTCTTGTGGTTGAGTCCTGGGCCAGTGGTTAACGATCGATCGCCATTGGAACGCTGCGGACGATCCCACCCGATCAAGCCGACATCGCTCGCGGTGGCCGTGTTGGTGGTCTGGGTTGGCTATGCGTGGTTGTTTCTGTCGACTCCATTGCCAGAAGGCGCGTTACCGTCTTGGGAAGGAACGGCCCCCACACGATTTGACGCCTGGATCACATTCGGCGATCCACTGGTCCCGACACGTCTGCCTTCACAGTGGGTGGACCGCACGACACAAACCTGGTCGATTCGAGATCGGTTGCCGCTCTGGGGCATGTCGGCGGGACTGCTCGTGCTCAGTGGCAGTATTGGCTGGACCATCCTGCGCCGACTAGGGGCCGGCCATTTTCTGCCTGCAGACACGACCTTGGTTTTTTCTCTCGGGCTCGGCATGCACGTCGTATCACTGGGTACTCTGGGCATGGGGTTGGCTGGCATGTTGAACACGGCTTGGCCGCGCATCATGGTGGGAGTTCTCACGATCGCCCTGGGTATCGGGAGTCTGCCTGCGATACGCGAGTGGACCCGCATCGGGCGAACGGCGGAATGTAAATGTCGTGGTGCTCGCGATTGGGCCTGGTGGACGGCAGCGGCACCATTTGTGGCCCTATTGGTGTTGGGGAGCATCTTGCCGCCGTGGGACTTTGATGTTCGCGAGTACCATTTGCAGGCACCGAAGGAATGGTTTCAGCAGGGACGCGTGGCGTTCTTACCGCACAATGTGTATGGCAATATGCCGCTGGGCGCCGAGATGCATGCCGTTTTGGCGATGGCGCTCCTTCGTGAACCGCGCGACTGGTGGTGGGGCGCGTTGCTGGGCAAGAGTTTGATGGGATCGTATGTCCTCATCACCTCCTGGGGGCTTTACGTGGCCGGGCGTCGTTTTTTTGATTCGACCACTGCAGGGGCTGCCGCCGCAGTGATCTATTTGTCGACACCGTGGGTGCTGGAGATTGCCCTGACGGGGCACAATGAAAATGCTGTCGCGTTGTATCTCTTACTTACATGGCACGCGATTGGCCTGGCTTGGTTGCGATGTCGCCCATCCGACTCACACAGTGGAACTGAGCCAGTGCAGCCAGCGGAGCCGGTCTCTTCACGTTCCCGATCCGTGCTCGGGTATTCCGTTCTGGCCGGGGTCATGGCGGGAGCGTCCATTGCCTGCAAGTACACCGGTCTGCTGTTTGTGCTGTTACCGGCAGGGCTCGCGGTATGGCTCTTAGGTGGCCGTGACCGCTGGAAGGTTGTGGGGGCATTTGCCCTGGCGGCTGCGTGCAGCAGTGGCCCATGGTTGGCCAAGAACGCCATGTTGACCGGCAATCCCATCTATCCCTTGGCCGCGAGATACTTGGGGGGCAGCACCCGAACTCCGGAACGCATTGCGCAATGGCAACAGGCCCACCGTGCGCCCGTCGACACCGCCGGGGATCGCTTCACGGGAGCGTTACTGTTCGATGGTATCACACAGACACTTTGGCGAAGCCCTTGGCATGGGCTGCTGCTAGTGCCACTGGCGCTGACGACGATTGTCATGCCGGGAAATCGTCGCACGGTGGCCATGCTCACCGCCTTGATCGCAGTCTATTGGCTTAGTTGGTGGTGCTGCACGCATCGCGTGGACCGATTTCTGGTTCCAGCGGTACCGCTGGTTGCCCTCCTGGCGGGCTGGGGCGTGACTTGGCGTCCCGTGGCGCGTTGGAAATCTTGGGTCACCGCGACCATGGCTTTAGGGCTCTGGTATAGTTTCAGTGTTGCCAGCTCGGGCGTCATGCAAGTCGATCCCCGATTCCTGGCCCCCTTGGCCCATTTGCGAGGGGACAAGTATCGTGTCAATCCGGTTCATCGCTGGCTCAATGACCACGCGTCAGCCGATCAGCGAGTCCTGCTGGTTGGAGACGCCCAACCTTTCGATTTGGAAGTCGCCGCGTTGTACAACACTTGTTTCGACGACGACTGGTTGACCACTCTAGTTCGTAACGCTGAGCCCCAACAACAGTGGACGCGTCTGCGGGATCAGAATATTGCGTATGTCTACGTGCACTGGGCGGAACTCGACCGTTATCGCCAACCGGGCAACTATGGGTATTCGAGCGACTTTGTACAGCCGGCCGCCCTCGATGGTTTGGTCCGACGGGGTGTGCTCCGGCGCACCGACTGGCAACCGTCCCCCCCATGGGGCGAGTTGTTTGAAGTGGCCCACCAATCGCCCTAGTGCATGGTCGAAACGGACGGGAGAATATCGCCGATGCACGTTCGCCTTTATACGCGTGAGGGGTGTCACCTGTGCGACGAGGCGCTCGAGCTTCTGCAGAGGCACGGATTGCAGCCGGAGATGGTGGATATTGATGCCGATGCCGAATTACGCATGCTTCACGATCAATGGGTTCCAGTCGTCGAAATCGACGGACAGATCCGCTTTCGCGGACGTGTGGATGCGATCCTTTTACAGCGGATCCTCGCCAAGCGGCACTAGGCGAATTGATCCGACGGTTGGGCGAACCACATGCATCACGAGGGGACGCCTGCTCGCCAGCTCTCCGGACTACGCACCGTACTTCGTCAGTCGCCGCGCGTTCGCCAATGCCAGCATCATCAAGTACTTGGCTTCGAACTGTCCCAAACCGCCGCGCATGGCTGTATTCTCTCCGAACGACGTATGTCCGTCAGGCCGGCAACAATCGGACGTCAAGAGCGTGGGGACCGGGTGCCAACTATGGCTGCGCAGAAAGGCGGGAGTGCTATGATCGCCCGTCACAATCATCACATCGGGATTAAGAGCCAACAGTCGAGGCAGGGCTTCATCTAATTGCTCAATGCGTTGCACTTTGGCGGCAAAATCGCCATCCTCCCCCGTGCTGTCGGTGTACTTAAAGTGGATGAAGAAGAAGTCGTAGGCGGCCCAATGCTGGGTAAGAACGTCGATTTGCTCATCCAAAGTCTGAGGGGTGCCGAGCACCTCCATGCCGACTAGCCTAGCCAAGCCTTTGTACATGGGGTAGACGGCGATGGCAGCGGCCTTCAGCCCATAGACGTCTTGGTAGGTAGGCAGATTGGGACGGGCCGCGAAGCCACGCATGGTCAAGCCATTGGCATGGGGTTGATCGGACAGCAGTCGGCGGGCTTGCGTCACGAACTCATTGGCTACCTGTGCCGTGCGCTGGCTCTCTGCGGTCAGGGGTTGCGCGGCCAGTGGCTCGACACCGGTAACTTGAGGATCGGTATCCGCCACATTACCAGCGAGCCCCTTACCCCGGAGCACGCATACAAAGCGATGTTCCTTAACGGGCTCGACGAAGACTTCCACGTCGGCGATCCGAATGGCTTTCAAGCGTTGCACGAGCGCGGCACTCTGATCGCTGGCAATACGTCCGGCACGACGATCGGTGATCCGTCCTTGGGCATCTAATGTGCAGAAGTTGCAGCGCACTGCCACATCCTGAGCCTGCAAGGAAAAGCCGATCCCAGTGGCCTCGAGGGCCCCGCGTCCGATCACGTATTGCAGCGGATCATAGCCAAACAGTGCCAAGTGCCCTGGGCCGCTTCCGGGGCTAATCCCCGGGAGGACGGGAATGGTCGCGCCCTGAACGCCTCGACGCGCGAGTTCGTCTAGATTGGGCTTACGCGCCGACTCCAACTCGGTACGGCCCCCCGATTCCAGCGGGAGTCCACCCAGCCCATCAGCGACCAACATGACGATCTTCGACGTATTGGCCACGTGCAGCTCGCGAGTCAGTTCGTGAAGATTCATGGCACTTTACTCCCTTCCGATGAAACGAACACGTTACCTACCGAGGTGGTAACCACTGTAGTGGAAGTCACCCTAGATCCACAACGTGGTAAGCGGCATCGCATGGGTAACGCGCTGCGCCCCATGGCCTGAAGTGAACCAATTCGCTATTTTCGTGGGTAGCGAACGCGGGGGCGCCC
>SXHS01000334.1 GCA_005773145.1 Planctomycetaceae bacterium
ACTTAGCGCCTCGCCAGGAACCATGGGTAGAATTTCGATATCCTCGGCCGCGTGTTCTCTTTCCTCGTCCGTCGCACCAACCGCTTCCGAGGCCGGCGGAACTATTGCTGCGGCATCCGACCATTCGGTCTCTGGACTCTGGGGCGGCAGCCCCAATACGGGCAATTCCAACAGACGGTCCTGAAATAGATGAGGCGCCGACGATTCATTCATCGTGAACGTGTCAGTGACAGGCAGTTGTGGCTCGATGCGGGGCGTCGATTCAAGCCGCGACTCGGGCGCGGTTTCCGCGACGTCGGCCCACGCCGGAGCGGCAGCCGAGTACCAAGCCTCTTTGGTATCTGGAAGCAGAATCATTTCGCCCAGCGTGTCGAGCGTGTGCTGCGACTCCAACAGGGCGGCCGGAAGCGGCGCGCTGGTTGGCGACACGCGCGCTGTTTCGGGCGAGAACGGCACGCCTTGCGATGTCAATCGCGCCAGTGCGTTTCGCATGGTAGTCATCGGCACGTTACCTCATCGGTTAACCATCAGTGAATCACGCTCCCGAACCGTCCGCTTGGCTGCGCAGACGGCGAAACAGGCCTCTTGTTCCCGTGCTGGTGGCCAATGTGGTGGTGGCGGCGCCGTCCGCCGCGGTGTCGGGCACTTCGCTCGCGTAGCCAAGATGCGTGTTGTGATTCGCTGCCGGTTCAATAGATTCAGCGAGTTCCGCCACGAATTCGCGGCAATAGCGTTCGGCGGCCAAAGGGGCCTCCAATGGAGGGGACTCGCTCCAAGCAGGCGGCACACTTTCGGTCACCTCACGATGGGCCGAGCTGGACGTCGGTCCGGCCGGCAGAATCGGTCTGGCGTCTCGCGGCGATCGCGAAGCCGTGATCATCGTCGCGTACCGGTCGACGATCAACTCTTCTTCCGCAAACGGTTCGGCGAACGGATCGTCGAGCTGTACGGCAGCTGTCGTTTCATCGTCCGCCAGCGAGGCCACCTGTTGCGTGATGTCATTCAGCCGCCCCTCAATCGCCCGTTCGTCGGGCTCCCAGGTACTTTCGGCCGTCGGAAAATTGGCCGTTGTGGGGACCGACAGAGTGGGGACCGACAGTGCCACTTCAGAATCGGCTTCATCGAGGCTACCAAACTCAATCCACGTCGACGCCCCTGATTCTTGGGTCGCACTGGCATAGAGTGACGGAACCGGCAATTGCTGCAGGTCCGACCAAGCCTCTTGAATCACCTCGGCATCCAATGGCCGCCTGCCGGCAGCCGAAGCCAAGACCAGCGAGTAATCGCAAACTTGGTTGATGCGCCGCGGAACTCCACCGGTCGCGTCGTACACAGCTTGAACGGCCGCGTGATCGAACGTGTTGCGCGAATCGCCACCGGCCCACCGAACACAATGCTGGATGTATCGAAATGTCTCGTCCCGTCCCAACGGAGCGAGATAACACCGCGATGCCAACCGCTGCTGGAATCCATCCAGATCGGGCAAGGCGAGCCGTTCGTCCAATCTCTCGGTGCCAGCCAAGACGACATGCACCCGGGGAAGCCCGCCGTGAGCCTGATTGCTCATCATGCGAATTTCCTCGAGCAACTTGAGCGGCATCGCGTGGGCTTCGTCCACAAAGAGTGCCAAACCGCCATGGGGCAGGCGCGGAGATCGCAGGTGATCAATCAGGGCCAGCCGCAGCTCCCCTTCCGAGAGCTGTCGATAGGGCAGACCTAGTTCGAACAGGAGCCATTGCAACAGGGCCCTCCGTGTGCAAAGAGACGTTGTTCCCAACAAGGCGACCTGACATGAATCTCTCAACGAATCGGCCAGCACATGTAGGAGTAACGTCTTGCCCGTACCCGGGCCCCCCACGATCAATCCAGGTCCCGCACCGCGCCGAATCGCGCCTAATAATAACTCGCGAGCACTATCAATGGCCGCGCCGGGAAAGTAGCGGTCCACCCGCGGTATCGCCGTGAAGGGACGATGCGTCAGCTGAAAAAAAACCTGGGTGGGATCCGCATCACGTATGGTCATCAAAATATGCCCCTGTTAGAGCCAATCCACGACTCGGTCTACAGCTAGGCCATAGGCAGCGAAGGGATCTCGCAACAACTGCGCGGCAAAGGACTTTTCCATCACCGCCAAGGTAATCAATAAGCCCACCACTGCCACCACGATCAATTCGCCGATGATCGTTCCCCATTTCGCGGGGGAAAAATGTCGCAAGATGGACCGCGTTCGTCGTGGACCATCTCGAGTTTGCAGGACAGCGATCACGTCGAGTCCGAAGCCGTGCCGAATGTCATCGGCCGATTGCAATGTGGCCAAGGCGGGGGAACGCCGTAGCAGACAAAAGGCAAACCCTATGCCACACGAAAACATGGCCAACCAATGTATATCGCGCCGAGCGGGCCGGCCACCACGCCATTGATCCACTTCCATTCGTCCGTTGATGCGACACGAAATTGTGGCCGCACGCTCCACTTCTTCATTTCCAGTGCGATTCATGGCCGTATTGATGTAGTGGCGCTGCGCATCGCTAAGTTGTGTCTGTAATTCTTGAAACCGTGGGGTCGACTCAACGGCCGCACGAACGATCCCCCGTTCCTCGGTTGTTAATCGGTCCATGCTGCGCACCAACAGGGCGTCATCGGCGGCAGAGGCGTCCAGAAATTCGGCCTGTTCGGCCAACTGCTGTTCCAACGCATCGCGCTTCTTCTCGGCTTGGATCACCAGGTCGTTTGTCGGATCCCGATGGATGAGCAAGTGCTCGACGGCCGAACGAGCGGTCGCCAATTCGTCCCGCAAACGCAGGTGCTCCGGATTTCGGACCTTTTCGGCAGGGCGACCCGCGGATGTCGCCTCCGGCAGAAAACGTGACGCGAAACGCTCCAAAATAATCCGGTCGCTCTGCTCGGACAGATAGCGGTCCAGGGCCAGTCGCGCAGCATCCACTTCCTGCTGCCGGGCCGTCGCCTCCTGCTCTCGACCGCTCGCGGGAGTTGCGCCCGATTGGAGGTAGGCGTCGCGTACGAATTGGTCTGCCAATTGCGTCACCACAGCGACCGCCGTCCGTGAATCACGATGCCAAAATCGAATCGTGACGACCGTCGCATGGTCGGCTGCCTTGGCCCGCTCAATGAGTGTCCGTTCGCTCCAACTCTTGGCCCACTCCGGCAAGTTGGTGGCGTTCGTCGGTCCCAGGGCCGAGCCCAGTTTCGGAGCGATCCGCAAAAATGCGTTGGGCGATGCGGCCTTCTCCATCGCAGCCTTGATCGGCGCCGCGTCCGCAGCACTCGCTCCCGTGACACCAGGTGTTTCACAGATGACGCGAGCGCTCGCACGAAACTCGCGATGCGGGCTACGCAGGACAGCCAACCCCACCAGGAATACCGCCATGCCTGTGACAAAGAAGACGTACAACGGCCCCGTCGAATCGTTGCGGGTCCGACCGCGCTGCCGCGTTTCATGAGGCGGTGTTTGCATTTCGTCCGCTCGTGCTGGTCTGCTATTCGGAAAGGCCCAACCGCAGGGCTCTAGGCCACGGGCGCGCAAGCGCCAACCTGTCGACAGTCCGCCTTGGTCCGTCATCGACGCACCCCAACACACAGCTTGAGTCGCTCACCGGAAATTCAAATACTGCTAGCATGAAATCCGGCCCGAGTTCGCGCATGGATACCTATCGGCTGGCCACGCGACTTAAAATCCCCTAGGAAAACCGCATTCAGACAGTGCGCAAGCCACCCCACACATGGGAACTATTATGTTTCGCATCAAGATCTGCGGCATTACCCGGTCCGAAGACGCCCGCTTGGCTTGGGAAGCTGGTGCGGATGCCATCGGATTGAACTTCTACCCAGGCAGCCCCCGCTATGTGAATCCGGACGAGGCACGTCGCCTATTGGAGTCGGTGCCCAGCGAACTCCAACGGGTCGGCGTCTTTGTCAATGCGAACGTGGACGATATCTGCCGTACGGCCGATCGGCTCCGCTTGAACTACGCCCAACTGCACGGAGACGAGTCCGTACGGGAGTTGGTAAAAGTCGCCCAGCAAGTGCCGGTGGTGCGTGCCTTCCGTGTTCGCACGGGAGATGCCGGGCGCATTGCAAAATGGCTCGATGAGTGCCGGAACCAGGGCAAGTTGCCACACGGCGTCATGGTCGATGCCTATCAGGCTGGCCAATACGGCGGAACGGGGGCCGCCGTCGACTGGCCGCAATGGTCCTCGCTGCAGGACCAACTCATCCGTGGGTTCCCGCCCGCCCCCGACGACCCAAGTCTGGTGGTACGCTTCATCCTCGCCGGAGGCCTAACTCCCGAAAACGTCACCCTGGCGATGCGAAGGGCCCGGCCATGGGGGGTGGACACCGCCAGTGGGGTGGAATCGGCACCGGGGGTCAAGGATGCGGCACGCCTGCGTGCATTCGTCGCTGCGGCACGAGAAGCCATGACCGATCTCGACGCGGCCCAAGGCTCACCCTCAGATTCCCTCTAAATTCGACGCCCGGCTCGTCCCGGTGGGAGCCCAGGCCAACGCCGTGGATTCAAGGGCGGCCCGTTGCCGAGCGGTGCCCCACGGGACTATCATGTTGTATCGACTTCCAGGCACCCGACCGCCTGGTCCCATCGCGGCTCGGTCTGTCGGCGGGAACGCAGGGCAAATGGCCGTCCGTGGCTGCCGTGTCCATTTTTATTATTGTGATTTGTCGCAAAGGAGCGGATTGTGTCGCAAGTGGAAACCAAGTTGCCCTACAAGGTCCGAGATATGAGTGAGGCCGGTTGGGGTCGGCGAGAGATCATGCTCGCCGAGAATGAGATGCCCGGCCTGATGGCGCTCCGCCGAAAATACGGCTCAACCAAGCCCTTGAAGGGCGCCCGCATC
>SXHS01000335.1 GCA_005773145.1 Planctomycetaceae bacterium
AGATGGAACATGCCCCCCACCCAGCCGCCGATGCCCAGCGACAGCATCATGTAACCCAGTTGACTGACGGTTGAGTACGCCAGCACTCGCTTGATGTCGGTGGCCACGATCGCAATGCTCGCCGCCAGAAACAGCGTGATCCCGCCAACGACGGCAATCACCAACAGCACTTCGGGAGTGAACACGGGATAAAACCGGCCGACCAGGTAGACACCCGCCGCGACCATCGTCGCTGAGTGCACCAATGCGCTCACCGGCGTGGGGCCTTCCATGGCATCCGGCAACCACACTTGCAGCGGAAACTGCGCGCTTTTGCCAACGCAGCCGCAAAAGATGCCCAGGCCCGCGATCACCAAGAGCCAATAAGCGTAACGTCCGTAGCCGCTTTCGCTCCAATCCTGGCGCCACTCTAAAATTCGCTCTGCGATGGCGTTTTCAGCGGCCGAGATCGTGACCCCATCCTCGCCTGAGAGGGATTGAACTCCCGCGCGGTCCCTCACAATCTGGGAAATCTCATCGGCGGCGGCCGTCCTCAGCATGCCGTCGGGCACGGTGAGTTGATAGTTGTTCTCGATCGGATGAATCTGGCTGAAAATTCCCGGCCGCGTCTGGCCGTCGTCGTCCCAATCGCCGAATGAAAATGTCCCCAGGGCCGCGAAGAGAGCCATCAAACCGATAATCATCCCGAAATCGCCCACGCGGTTGACAATGAACGCCTTGTTGGCCGCAGTGGAAGCGCTGTGCCGCTCGATGTAAAACCCAATCAAAAAATACGAGCAGATGCCCACCAGTTCCCAAAATACAAACACCATCGCGATATTGCCCGCGATCACGATCCCCAACATGCTGAAGCAAAACAACGACATGTACTGGAAGAAGCGGTGAAACCGGCCGGCGCGGTGCAAGTATTCCATGCCTTCGGGTGGCGCGGGATGCGTGCTCTGACCGTGATCGCCGTCGCCATGTGCGTCATGTTGATGCTCCTCGGCATGGTGACCCGATTTGCCGTCAATGCAGTCGTGACGGGCAGCGCCTTGACCATGATCGCCATGACCGGGCTGCTTCTTGTGCACGAGCACTTCGTAGTCCGTCAGCGGATGCAGCTCCTCGTGCATGTAGCCGATGGAATAAAAGTGAATGCAGGTGGCAATAAACGTGACCATCGAGAACATCACGATCGTCAGCGCGTCGATGTAATAACCAATGTCGATTCTCAACTTGCCGAAACGGGCCAGCGAGTACCATTCGCCCGAGTAGACCGCCGGCACATGAACCGCGTGCTGTTCGCCGTGCGAACCGCGATCGCCTTGCGCGGGATCGTGTGCTTCTTGGCCGCGGACGAGATGGAAGGCAGGCGGGGGTGAGGCGGTGCGGGGGTGCGTTGCGGATCGGCCGATCAACAGGGTCTTGGCCCCTGCTTCGCTCCCGCTCCGAGGCGCTCGCGCAGCGGCCTTTGGATATTCGGCCGCATGACTTTCCGGCGCGGCAATACCCTGATTGGGCAACCACACGCCAAACAGCGCCACCAGCGACAACAGGCACGATGTCAAAATCGCGCCAGTCGCCAGATAGCCCGCCCCCTTGCCCGCCTTGCCCATCCGTGGTCCAAAAAACAGGATCAGCGTGAACGACGCCAGTGGCGCCAGCCAGGCGAGTAACAACAGCGTGGGTAAAAGGCTTGGATTCATGCGTCTCTGCAGGACGGACTTTCAATCCGTCCCGCGGCACCACCGACTCACTCGATAACGGGACGGTTTGAAAATCCGTCCTACCCTTTCAACTCATCCGCTTGATCCACATCGACCGTCATGTGGTTGTTATAAAAATTCAGCGTGATCGCTAGTGCCACGGCAGCTTCTGCCGCGGCCAGTACAATCACGAACAGCGCTATCAATTGTCCGTCGAGACCCAGACCGTCTTGCGCAGGCCGCAGGTACTCGCTGCCGAGCGCAACAAAATTCACGTTCGCTCCGTTGAGCACCAGTTCAATTCCCATCAACACACCCAGCGCATTACGCTTGGTGGCCATGCACACGGCACCGGTGACGAACATGATCGCCCCGATCACCATGTAATGCGCCACGCCGACGGGTTCAGCAAGTAGGTTCACGCTTGAGTCTCCTCGCCGGGACGCATCCGCTTCTTCGGACGAGCCAGGTAGGCTGCCCCAATCAGCACCACCAGCAGATGGACCGAAATGATTTCAAACGGAAATAGATAGCCCGACATGCCGGCGCGCAACGTCTTGTCGGACTGGTCGAGTTGATCGACGCGGGCCCCGAGTAAACCCATGCCTAAGCGGCTTGCGGTAACCCTGGCTTGGGGGGAATGTTCCTCAAGCTCCACCGGCCGCCAGGCCCTTACGCCCACCGCTGCGGAGATTAAGATTGCCAGCAGCGATCCGCCGGCGAGCAACCCCAGCACCCACTCGCCGCTGCGTGTCTTCATGCTGATGAACGGACCTTGCGCTGTGAGCATCACGCCGAAAATCAGCAGCACCAGCGTTCCGCCGACGTAAATCATGATCTGCATGGCGCCCACGAAATCGGCGCCGGCCAGGAAAAACAATCCCGCCGTCGCCGACAGGCAGAGCACCAGGTAAAACGCCATTCGCACAACGTTGCTTGTCACGGCGACCGCCACTGCGAACACCCCCGCGGTCAGTGCGAACAGCAAGAAGTAGAACGTATGCCAGTTGATGGGAGCCATCACCGCACCTCCATGTGAACAGGCCGACGACGCACAGTCGCCGGTGGAATTGCAGGGGCAGATTTCATGCTTCCGCCTTGATCGCTGGCCAGCCAATATTCCCGCACTTCCCCCATGGGGCGCCTCGGGACCAGCCCGTTCAGCGACGGCAGTTGCAGGTACTTCCAACCGGTCGCACCGACGAACATCACCGCCGCGATCGGCGTGCAATACTTCAGGCATGTGGTCATCACCTGGTCGATGCGCAAACGGGGCAGCGTCCAGCGGACCCACATCATAAAAGTTACGCCAAAGACGGCCTTGCCCAACAGGTTGAGGCAGCCCAGCAAATTGGCGAGGTAGTGCACAACCGGATTGGAGGAATCGGCAATTCCCAGCATGTGCGTGAGCGGAATCGGCCCATTCCAGCCACCGCAAAACAGGATCGACGCCAGCCCGCTGACCACAAACATCGAGCTATACTCGGCCATGAAGAAGTAGCTCCAGCGGAGGCCGGAATACTCGGTAAGAAAACCGGCCACCAGCTCGCTCTCCGCTTCCGCCAGATCGAACGGCGCACGATTCACGCTGGCCACAGCACAGGTGAAGTACACCCAAAACGTGATGAACGTAAACGGATCGTGCAAGACATACCAATTCGTGAACCAGCCAGACTGCATCTCGCCGATCGTCACCAGGTCCATCGTGCCGGCGATCAGCACGGGCACAACCACGCAGAGCCCGAGCGGGACTTCGTAGCTGACGACCTGCGCCGCCTCGCGCATGGCGCCAAACAGCGACCATTTGCTGCCCGAGGCGTAGCCGCCAAGTATCACGCCGAAAACCTCGAGACCGATTACGGCCACGATGAAAAACACCGCCGTATTGACCGACAGGGCCCACCAACCAAAGGCAAAAGGAAGCGCCAGGTACGCACAGAACGACGCACAAAAGCTGATATACGGTGCGGCGCGAAAGAGCAGCGGATCGGCACCCGCGGGCATCAGATCTTCTTTGGCGATCAGCTTGATGCCATCAGCCAAGGTTTGCAGCCAGCCAAATTTGCCCCCCACGCGCGTAGGTCCCAGACGGTCTTGAATACGCCCCGCCACTTTGCGCTCCATCCAGATAAAGATGAGCGCGCCGACGGCCACCACGTTGATCAGAAGCGTTGCATGGACCAGGGCCGCAAGCAGGTAAGCGAGCCATGTCCACAGGTATTGATCAAAAAATTCCGCCACCGCTTCCGCATCCTTACATCAGTACCGGCAATGGGGAGAAACAAGATTGTGAAATATGGCACAAACCCTATTCGGCTGACAAGCCCCGCCCCGCCGGAAAGCCTCACGAAAACTTGCGGACTGGTGTTTCATCACACTTTTACGACTAAGGAGACTCGTTTACGCCTGTTGCACCCGTAGGGCAAGGCGCAAGTCGCGTTGCGCAAGAGGTGGTTCATGGACCTGGCAAACCCAACCAGCGACGGTCGCGCCGCCATCGGGGTCGATCGACAACTCGAGCCCGCAATTTCCAGCAACCCGAAGCGTCAGCCAGAGAAGTTCGGGCTGGAATGCAAGTCACTCCTTCGCCAGCGCGTCAGGCTGATATGCGCGCAATACCCAGTTTAGGGGGTTGTTCGACGAAACTCTTGCATCGGCGAAGCTTTCCACTCGGTGATTCGGCGTAGAGTTTTGGATTCCTTGCCCTTCGATTAGCTGTGGCGGATTCTAGTCCGGTTCTTTATTCTTGATATGCGATTTCGCAAAACTCCAGTTAACTCACGCAATTCGCCCGATGGCCAAGTCGTTGCGAGTACAAACGACCAAGGGGGGAACGCTGCGGATCGGCGATCAGTGGAACGCCATCAACATCATCGCTCGCTCCCAGACCCACCCGCTGAAGGCCGTGTGCGAATTGACGGAAAACTCCATTGATGCCAAGGCCCGGGTTGTTCAGATTGTGCGTCGTCGTAGCAAGGGGCAAGTCTACCTCGAGGTGTCCGATGATGGGGAAGGCCTTCGGCTCAACGACGAAGGCGAGCCCGACTTTGCCTCGATCGCGACCCACATCTGCGATTCCATGAAGCGGCATCTGGATGACGGCGAGCGAGTGGGCGTTCACGGCGAGTTCGGCATTGGTCTGTTGAGTTTCTGGAGCCTTGGCGGTGAACTGCGGATGATTTCCGCTGGCCGGAGCGGCAAGCTGTTCGAAATGCAACTGAGGCGCGGCAAGAAAACGTATCATGTCCACTCGGTGCGAGGGCAGATCGCCACGGGTGGCACACGCGTCGTGGTGGGGCCGCTGCTTGATTCCACTCGAAACATTGTGACGGGGGAAAAGCTGGTCCGCTATTTGGCTGCGGAACTCCGCGACCGGATTCGGAATACGGGCGTCAAGGTGCGAATCCTGGATCATGTTTCTCATAAGGACTTGATCGTCACGCCCCGCGAATTCGAGGGTGACCGCATCGAAGTCGGGCAGAAGGTGCTGACACCTTATGGAGGTCTATTGGTGGAGCTGTACTTCCGCGACGGAATCGGCGGAGGAGACGGCGGCGTCGCCATCTGTAAGGATGGCACCCGGGTACTGAAGGATATTACAGAGCTGGATCACTTCCAGCGCCCGCCCTGGAACGAGGGGCGCCTGGAAGGCGTGCTGGACTTCGCCGCCTTGACCCTGGCGCCCGGTACTCGTCAAGGCATCGTTCCCGATGACAGGTTTGACGATTTCATCGGAGCGGTTGAAACCCTGGAAGCGCCGCTCAAAGAAGCCATTGCCAATCGTGAGCTGGCGGAATCCGATCGAGCCAGCCGGCAAATCCTCAGGCAGGTCCATAAGGCCTTTGTCAGCGCCCTACGAGAATTGCCTTCCAACGAATATTTATTCTTCGATATTCCTAAAGCCAGGCAGTCGCTTGCCGGCGGGACCCTGGACTTCAAAGATCGACCGGAAAATGGTCTTGCCGCCGCCCCGCACCGGCCCGCGTCGGAGGATGAAGCGGCCACCGAACCGGAGGAGGCTCAGTGCCTGTTCCCCCTGGAACCTGGCCCTTTGGCGACCGTCCGAATCGCTCCCCGACATCCGCGACGAAGGCCGGGGGAAGCATGCCCTTTGACAGCTATTGTCCGAGATCAAAGCGGCCGATGCGTTCCGGAACCGTTGGACTACGTGTGGCGGATCGCGGAGGGGACGGGACGGATCGTCGGAACCGAAGGCAACCGTTGTGGCGTGATCTGCGAGCAGGTGGGCGAAGTGGTCGTGGAAGTGAAGGTGACCCAGGGACAGAATTCAGCCACCGATCAGGTGACAGTTAAATTTCTGAACGACGTTCCGGAAAGCGAAAAAGACAATGGCAAGGGGCTGCCCTCCTACCGGCTGGAACATGAACAGGGCAAGTCCTGGCGATCGCGGTATGACGCCCAGCAGAACGAAATCATCATCAATTCGGCCCACCGCGATTTTGTCTCCAGCAAGACGCCCGCCGCCAAGCATCGGCGATACATTGGCAAGCTGTACGCCAAGGAGCTCGTGATGATCAACTTCGCTCATGAGTCGCCCGGCGAGGTGATGGAGCGGCTGATCGAGATCACACTGCGGACCGAGGATCTGCTGTAACGGCAGCGAGTTCATGAATCTGACGAGCGTTGCGGCGGACAAGGGCACTTAGATCAGCGGGGACAGAGACATTGCGATCGTCGATTCCACGGGCCGGGGACTGGCTCATTTTCCCGGCGAATTCACGAGGGGTGCAATCGTTCTGTCAGGAAGTTGTCCTACGTGTTTCCCGGGAAAATGTGCCTGTTCCCCGTCGCTGCGTTTCCCTGCGCCATCGGGCAAGCTATAATGTCGGCTCTGGCATTGCTCTTGGCGCCTCAGATGGTTAGGCCGCATTGACGCGATACCTTGCGAGCAGCGACAGCGATGATTCGAGGGCGATGAAGTACCGAAAAATGTTGCCCGACTCTTCCTTAAATGTGGTGGTGGTAGTGTCTTTAGGGCGCCGATGGACGATCGGGATCTTGGGCCTCCTGGCGACGTTGGCCCTATTGCCCTGGTCGTCGGCCAGCGCTGCTCCCCTTGCGACGGTCGGCGCTTACTACTTCGAAGGATGGTACAACGACCCTAGCCATCCGGAATATGTAGCCGCATTCGCAAACGCGAACTTGCGGACTAATTTCCCGGATCGGAGGCCGATCTGGGCGCCAGCGGCGACCTGGCGTGGCGATACGGTGGCGGCCATGGAGCAGCAGATCAACCTGGCTGCCGACCACGGGGTGTCGTTTTTTACCTTCGATTGGTATTGGCGCGGCAGCGCGGCGGCCACCCTCGGCGACGGCATCAACAGCGGGCTGAAAAACTTCCTGCTGGCGCCGAACCGCAACCGGATGAAGTTCAGCATCGATGTGATTAACGTGTCTCCCTCCGGTATCCCGGCGGGAGAATGGAATGCGGCGGTCAACGCGCTGATGCCCTATCTCGGCGATTCGAGTTACCTCCGGGTCGGCGGCAAGCCGATGCTTACGATCTTCGACCCTACCGACGCGAACATACCGTACAACTATATCCAGTCAACGGCAGCGGCGCAGGGGCTGGGTGGGGTGTCGTTGGCGTCGGACAACCGCGGGGCGACGGGTCAGTTCAAGAATGTGACCCTTTATGCCGCCATACCAGGATACCGTGACCCCAACGCCAGTTTTCCGGTCCGCATGCCCTATAAAAACCTGGCATACTACATGGATGGAATAGCGCCCAGTAGTGACCACTGGACGACGGGAGCCTGGAATACTCAAACTGCGGGTATTGTACCCGGTCAGCAGTCCTTTATCCCGACGGTCATGGCGGGATTTGATGAGCGGCCTTGGACCAATCCGAGCCCGCCCGGTACGCCGCCCCAGAGTTGGTATTTTAATGATCCCAGCTTTATAGTTGGCAGTGAGAATTGGGGACGCACGCCGGCGAACTTTGGCGCCCATCTCCAGAACGCGATCAACTGGATCAATGCAAACCCGGATAAAGCGACGGCCGAGAAGCTCATCATGATCTACGCCTGGAATGAGTTTGGCGAGGGCGGATACATCGCACCGACTGTAGGCGATCCCAATGGTGAGTATCTGGACGTTATCCGGTCGGTATTGCAAGTTCCCGAGCCGGTATACTTTTGGGCGCCAAGCGGATCGGCACAAGGCGGTAGCGGAACGTGGGGTAGCACCATTCAGTGGCAAAATGGGGTCGACAACTACGTGGCCTGGGCCAATGGCAACGAAGCCCATTTCACCACC
>SXHS01000336.1 GCA_005773145.1 Planctomycetaceae bacterium
CTCATTTGACCCAAAGCCCCTGGGCGCGGTCGCTGCCACCGACGTCGCTTGTTAAAGACCAACGGCCCCGGGGATCTGCCCGCCGGGGCCGTAGATGCAGTTCAACTGGGCAAGTCATCGCGCCGAAGCTTCACGGCGAAATGGGCATCGTTGCGGTTGCCATAACTCCGACAAGCAGGCAGCCTATGGTCGCCCTGACGCGTTGACTCGGCCGCCGTCAATGAGAACGCCTCCGACGCCGCCCCATCACGACGGCTGCCGCCGCCAGGACCCCGAGCCCGAGGCCCGTCGGCTCGGGCACCTGTCGCACATCGATGAAAAATCGGCCCGAGTCGCCGACGGACCCAGACTCGTCGAGGAGTCGAAACTCCGCCCAGTAGTTGCCAGCCGGGGCTGCAGCGTCGACCCACAACACCGGGGTGAAAGAAAACAACTCTTCGCCGTCGCCGACATGAACGTCACCGCCTACCAATAGTGCATTCGGATTGGTAAGCGTTCCGACGTTGAGATGGGGCGAGCTGACACCTATGAGCTCCAAATGAATGTGGGCCAAATCAAACGGTTGATTCCATCGCCCCGAGCTGCTGTTGAAGAGTGTCAGTTCAGCAGGGATTGACGGATCCAGCGAGTGAACATTGCGGGCTTCCAGATTGGAGTAGTCCAGGCCAAGGACCTGCTGAGTCGTATTCTTGCCGGCGTACACCCCCGCACCTGAGAGAAGGGGAATCGGCGGCTGGGCGGTGAACGTTTCCGGCAGGCGATTGTTGGGATTGGTATCATTCAAGACCGGAAACCCCGCCGGGCCCGTGTACGAATAGGTCCCAATCCCGTGGTAGTGGTCGCCATGCTGGTACAGAAAGGTGAGCCGATTGTAATTCGGATTGTTGGGATACGCCCCGCCCCCCAGTGCAGGGGGCGCATTGAATCCCGCAGTTCGGGCATCGATGCCGATGTAAAACTCGGCAACATCAGCTCTGGTGGCGGTGGCGAGACAGACCGCCGCGACCAGTGCCGCAGCAAACGCCAGGAAACGTATCGACTTCATAAGATCGAACTCCCAAAAAGCAGGACGACAGCACAATGCGAGCTTCAACGCGAAGCCCGCTCCAAAAAAACGCGTGAATTTGACGGCGGCAAGCATGCATTACAATTGCTATTGATCAACTTATCTGCCTGCAATTGTTTTGCAAGTATATGCCTGTTGCGTTTATGGTGCAAGGGGCAAGTCTGGGGATTGCGAAAAAAGATTCGCAGCCCAGGTGAACGCACGCGGAAACGCTGAGGTCCGTCACACTCGGCGACTCCGCGTGAGCCCCAGAAATCAAACCAACCATGGTCATGCGACTGGGGGGCATATCCGCCGTCCGTTGATTAGCCTCCCAGGAACAGCCCATTGGTGTATTCTGGGGCCTGAATTTGAACGGTCGGTATCCGCGACGATTCAAGCGGCAAGAAGTATCAGAACTCGAAGGTTTCTCCATGACAACGGGTGAAAATCCGGAGTTCCCGTCTCGCGCATCGGGCCCCACGCAGGAGCACGCCTACCGGCGTGGGCCGCGCATCGTGGCCCTCGAGACGGTCGTACCGCACGATGTCATGCCGGGCTTGATGGCGCTGCGCATCCATACCGACGCCGGCGCATGCGATGGTGAAGCGGTGATTGGACACGGGGAAACCTACTACATCCCCTCGGCTGCCGCGAGCGTTGTGCATGACTTCATGGCACCACGATTGCTGGGTGCCGACGCACTCGCCATCGAAAGTCATTGGCGGTTTCTTTCCCAAAGGAGTGCCGCCTTTGGTGGAACTGGCGCAGAATTGAGGGCGGTTTCAGCGGTTGATCTGGCGCTATGGGATATCGCGGGCCAATTGGCTCGCCAGCCCATCTGGCGGCTACTTGGCGGGCCCGTCCGGGATGCAGTTCCGGTCTACAACAGTTGCGGCGGCCCCTTCTATGGCCGCACCAATCGGCACACACCGGCTGCCTCGGGTTGGCCGGGTCACGGTGATCCCGGGCGTCCTGGTCCTCTGGAGGACAATTGGGCCAGCCTTCACACGCCCGGGGAACTTGCCCAAGAGCTCGTGGAGTTGGGGTATCGCGGCATGAAATTGTGGTCGTTCGATGCGGCCTACCGGCGCTGCGGGGGAGACTATCTGCCGTGGGATGAGATTCGGGGGGGGATCGAGCCCTTTCAAGCGATCCGCGCTGCGGTCGGTGACAACATCGAAGTTATGCTCGATGGCCATGGCTTTTTTTCCTCTGCAGTGGCGCGCCGCATCGCCGCCGCCATGCGCGAGTTCCAGCCTCTCTGGTTGGAAGACATTCTGCGCCCCGATTCAGTCGAGGCCATGGCCGCTTTTCGCGCGGATGTCGATGTCCCACTCGCGGTCAGTGAAATGCTCGTAACACCCGACCAATATCGCCAGGTGCTTTGCTCACGTGCGGCGGACTATGTCATGATCGATCCGACTTGGGTCGGCGGAATCACGGCCACCAAGCGTATCGCCGAATTGGCACAACTATTCTGCATCCCCTCCCTCATGCACGACTGCACGGGCCCTTTCACGCTGCTGGCGGGGATTCACGTTGCCGGTGCTGTGTCCGGAGTGGCATTCCAAGAGACCGTAAGGGCTCATGTCGCCACTCTCTATCCAGCGCTCATTGACCAGAATGTAGTCATCTCAGCCGGGCAGATCGCGCTTCCGAGTCGCCCGGGCCTTGGGGCACGTTGGCGTGCCGACCTATTTGATCGCGACCATCCCGGCTACCGCTACACTTCCTTGCGGGGCAACTAAGCGGACTCCCCCGGGAATTCGTTGGGCATCGGTTTGAATTGGCAACCGTCCACAAACATGTCGAAGAAATCGGCCATCGTTTCCAGCTCGACGTGCTCAATTTTCTTGAGCAGTTGCCCGATTCCGTCGCGGCGGCGTTTGGAAAGCAGCATCAACCGCGCGCCATGCAGGGCAGCATTGCCGATCTTCACGACGCGATCCGCTGGGACCGGTGCTAAGAATCCAATCTCCGTCGCACTGACGGGATCCACGTAATTGGCGAATCCACCCGCCAAATAGAGTCGATCGATCTCGGCAGGGGATACCCCGAATTGCCGCATGAGCATGATCTGGCCGCAATAATTGGCCGCTTTCGCCTGGGCCAGGTGGCTGACATCCGCGCGGGAGATGGTAATGCCGCACTCGGGGACGATCATCAACTCCGCTTGCTTATCCGCGAACACGCCCTTCGGCGTCATCAGATTGTGCCGTCGCAATTCGGCCATCAATTCAATCAATCCCGAACCACAAATGCCGACGGGGGAAACGCCACCAATCGTACGGTGCTGGAACCCGCCCGGCTCCCAGCGCAACGACTCAATTGCGCCGGCGCAGCCAGGCATGCCAAAGCGGACCAGGCCACCTTCAAACGCGGGTCCGGCTGGACAGGATGCGGCCATCAAACGCTCGGAGTTCCCCAGAACGACTTCGGTATTGGTCCCGGCATCCACAACCATGACGGTCTGCCGTTGCGACGGCATATCAATTGCAACCAGATTGGCCACGACGTCGGCGCCGACGTGACTGGCGATCAAGGGAGCACCATAGACGCGTGCTTGCTTGTGCGCACGCAGCCGCAGGCGGCGCGTCCATTCGATTAAGGCGGTGGAATCACGTTGGCCGGCCAGGTAAGCATGTTCAATCGCGGACTTGTAGGGTTTTTGGCCAATGGATTGAACATCCAGATCGAAAAACAAGTCACGCATCGTGGAATTGCCGACCACAACGATCTCATAGATGTTCCGCTGCGACACCTGAAGCGTCTCGCAGACCTGCTGGATTTCGCGGTTCAAGGTACTGATGATGGCTCGATGTAGTTCGCCGCGATGCGGGCCGCCGTCGTAGCTGATCCGGTGGATCACATCGCTGCCGCCAAATCGTTGGGGATTCTCAAACGACACGGTTGCCAACGGCTGGCCGGATTCCAGGTCGATCACCTCCATGGCCACGGTGGTCGTACCCACATCGATTGCCAAGCCAAGGACCCGTCCCTGATAGTCATCCACCACCTCGCCGTCATAGACCACGTGCGCCCCTCGCCGCATCACGACCGGATCCCAGTCCGCTTGCGTCACCGCTCGGGAAGCGGTGAGGATTTGCGGTGCCCGTCTGAGCAGGGATATCGAGATCTCCTCCGCGGACTCGCGGACGATGGCCTGACATGCCAGGCGATAGGGATCTTTCAAAAAGCTCTCGGCTTCCGAACGATCGCTCAGCGAGGCTGCTCCCGTACGCACTTCCACGATGCACTCGTGACAACTACCCGATCGGCCACACGAACTGGGAACGCGCAATCCCAAATCGTCGGCATGATGGAACAGGGTCTCACCCACCCGCAGGGCACAGGCATCGGGGCCATGGGCAACGCGCCCCAGCGGTTTCTGCGTCATCTCCGCCCCAGCCTGGGTAGCGTGGCGTTCTCGGCCGGCTTGGAGTTCGGCACGTAACTGCTCGACCGACGCCACTCCGGAGTCCCAGGCAGAACGATAATCCAGCTGATCATCGCTTGTGCACTGCAACAGATCCTGCGGATCAGGCCCCTGGCGTTGATAGCGACAGCCAAACAGGGCCGTACATTGATTCGACCGATTTTTGTAGGGGCAGCGCATCAGCGACTGCTGATCGGCATGTGTGACAATCTCCCCAAGAATCTCGGTCAATCGCTGCCGCCGCTGCTGAATATCGGACGGGTCGATTTCTTCCATGGGGGATTTGTCACGCCGTGATGAATGATTTCAAGCCGTCGTTGCAGCGGTCCTCACGTAAGCGACCGCAAACAGCACGCCCCAGACCAGATCGATTGCGGCGGGAATTAACATGATAGCTTGCACGCGACCGAGAAGATATAGAACGACAACGGCGCCCCCAAAGCCGACTTTTTCGAGCACCCCTGGCAACATCATGGTCCGGTACCGCGCCGGATCAGCAGATATGATGAGAAACGCGACTTGCCATGCCAGGGCCACGCCGGCAAATCCATAAAAGTACTCGGGGTGGGTGATGGCCGGAGGATGGTCCAACCCCATCTTTTGCTCAAGAAAATACTGCGGCACAAGTACGACAAAACCGTAGATGGCCGCAATGAGAAAGACTCGTTTCGCGAATCTCATGGCACCCCATTAACGTCCAGTGAAAGTGGAAATAGCACCTTCCACTCTATCAGATCCGCTGGACTGTTGGCCGACCACAGACCGCCATTTTTCATATCGATTCATGTCGGTCCGGAGTGTCTCATGAGTCCTCGGGCACGTCCCAATCGTCCCAGGGGCTAAATGGATCCTCCCAAGCATCCCAGACGGCAGGTCCGGCCGCCAATTCTTCATTGGTCAGCAGGCATTCTTGCAGCATCGACTTGATGCGGTGGGGATCCAGGTTCTGGCCAATCAGCACCAGTTCGGTACGGCGATCTCCCCAGGGCTCTTGCCAGATCGCGTCCAGTTCGGCGAGCAATTCGGTATCGTCCGGCCATTCTTCTCGGGGGAGCGCTGCGGCCCACATCCCGGCCGGATGGAGCGAAAAGACCCGCCCCGCCTGAGACCACTCGCCGGCTCGATCGGTTCGAGTGGCCAACCAAACGGCCCCCTTCGACCGCACGATGCCGTCGAAGCCGTCCCCTTGGATCCAGGCCATCAGTCGTTCCGCATGAAATGGGCGACGCGCCTCGAAGACGCTACTGCTGAACCCGTATTCGTCGGTTTCTGCCACCTCTTCGCCTCGCTTGACCACCAACCAGTTGCGATGTTCGGCCGCCCACTCTTCACTAAATCGCTCCGTATTCAACACCTCCCGTAGCGGAACGTCCCCCTTACTCGAACGCACGATTTTTGCTGTGGGGTTGAGCTGTCGCAAAAGATTCTCCAACTCGCCCACCTGCGACTCTTCCACGAGATCGCACTTGGAAATAATCAACACGTTGGCGAATTCGATCTGATCGATCAAGAGTTGAACCACGTCGCGCGTATCGTCTTCGTCGAGTCCCAGGCCTCGATTGACGAGATCGTCCATGGAGTCA
>SXHS01000006.1 GCA_005773145.1 Planctomycetaceae bacterium
CGCATCGCCGTCAAGAATATGGCCGATGAGGTCAATGGCAATCAAGATTGCCGCATGTTTCGCGACTTTCGCGAATTGCTCGACCGCCAAGATATTGACGCCGTGTTGATTGCCACCGGCCCCAATTGGCATGGCACGGCCTCGGCCTATGCGGCGCGGGCCGGCAAGGATATCTATTGTGAAAAGCCCTGCACAAAAAATATTGCACAGAGCCTGGCACTACGCGACATCATGCGGCGATCTGGTCGCGTATTCCAAGCGGGCACGCAGCGCCGGAGTATTCCTCACTTCGCGTTCGCCTGCGAGTTGGCCCGTACCGGTCGGCTAGGCAGGCTGAAGACGATCCACGCCCATCCCGCCGGGTTGACGGCCAGCATGAGTGGCTGGCTCACCCCCGAAGCGGAACCGGATCCGAACGTGATCGACTGGGACATGTATCTGGGTCCCGCCGCGTGGCGTCCCTTCAACCCTCAACAATTGGATGGATTCAATTTTGAAAAAGGGGGCGGCCTGGTCGGTGGCGGCGTGCTGGAATGGGGATCTCATTGTGTTGACCTGTGCCAATGGGCCATGGCCGATGCACAGGTGCCCGTTGAATACCATCCTCCAACCGAAGGACGCCTCGTTGCACGCTACGCCGATGGCGTCGAACTCGTCATCCGTGAAGCCGGCTGGCTTCCCTTGGGATCCTGCCCAGTGCGTTTCGAAGGGGAATCGGGTTGGGTCGAGACTGGAGATAGCGGCAAGCTCGTCTTGAGTTCTCCGGAGCTAATGGCAGGACGAGACGTCGAGGTGATCGCCAACTATCCGGCCACTTTCCACGTGCGCAATTTCCTGGATTGTGTCAAGACTCGCAGTCAACCGCGCACGAACGCCGAGGCCGCGTGCAATGCGCACATTGCCTGCCACGCTGCAAACATTGCCATCGCGCTCAACCGCAAGGTTGTCTACGATCCGCAGCAGCATGCGTTTGTTGGCGATGAACAGGCGAATCGTTTGCGGTCGGAAGCCCTCCGGGAACCGTGGCGCCTTTAATTAATCCATTCCTTCATGCAGGATCGATACCCATCATGTTGACTCGGATCCACCCATCTCGATATGTACTGGTCGCGGCCTGTTGGGGTGCGCTGGCCAGCGTGCCAGCTTGGTGCGACGAGGGCCCAGTCAGCAAAGCCGCATCCGAAGCGGCCTTGATCGAAACCCTGCGCACCGGGGAACCGGCGCAAAAGGCGCTGGCTTGCAAACAGCTGGCGATATACGGCGGCCCCGACTGCGTGCCGAAATTGGTTCCGCTGTTGGCCGACGAGCGTCTTTTGTCGTGGGCCCGCATTGCGTTGGAAGCGATTCCCCATCCAGCGGCGGATGAAGCATTGCGTCAGGCGGCCGCTGGTCTCGATGGCAAGCGGTTGATCGGCGTCATTCATTCGATCGGCGCGCGGCGGGATGCCGGCGCGGTCGAGCCTCTGCTGACCGCACTCCTCAACGGACCCGACGGAGAGGCGGCATCCGCCGCAGCGGTTGCCATCGGACAAATCGGAAATCTCAGCGCAGCTGCTGCTTTGAGTGCCTCGCTCAATTCATCGACCGGCCCCCTGCGTGGCGCAGTAGCCGAGGGCTGCATCTTGTGCGCGGAACATTTGATGCACGACGGAAAAACCGACGGCGCCCGCGCACTATACGATGCCGTGCGCGCCGCCGATGTGCCGAAGCCACGCATTTTGGAGGCAACCCGCGGCGCCATCCTAGTTCGCCAAACGGCGGGGATTCCCTTATTGATCGAGACACTTCAGGCCAAGGACCAGGATCTGTCACGGCTTGGCCTCAGTGCCGCACGTGAGTTACCGGGACGCGAAGTGGCCGAGGCTTTGGGTGCTCAGTTTGCCAAGGCCCCACCTGAGCTGGCGGCGTTGCTGTTGTATGCCCTGGCTGACCGCCAGGATTCCGTCGTCACGCCCGGCATCCTAACCGCCGCCCGTCAAGGTGAACGTCCCGTGCGGCTGGCCGCGATTCGCGTCCTAGGGCGCTCGAACACGACCGACAGCCTATCGGCCCTCCTCGATCTTGCAGCCGACCCAGACAACGAGATCGGCCTGGCCGGCAAGACGGCGGTGGGCGCACTCAAAGGGGAACATGTCAACGCCGAGATCGCAGCGCGGCTGCGGCAGGCGGACGGACCAGCCCTGTTGGCCCTGCTGGAACTGGCAGGCCAACGGCGCGTCCATGCGACCGACGATCTGGTAAAGGCCACCGCGCATGCCGATGCCGCCATTCGCAAGGCCGCTTTGGCCGCCTTGGGACAAACGGTTGCCGCGGAGGAGCTGAGCATCCTCATCTCGGCGGCCGTGGCTCCCCCACACGCGGATGACGCCGAGGATGCCATCCGCGCGCTCCGCGCGGCCTGTGTGCGGATGCCGGACCGCGAGGCCTGCGCGGCGGAACTGACCGCCGCGGTCGGTCGAGCCAACATGGCCACACAGGCCCGACTGGTTGAGATCTTCGGAGAATTGCAGGGCACGACCGCCTTAGGAACCATCGCCAAACTCATGAAGCAGACGGCCAGTCCCGACTCGGTGCAGGACGCGGGGAGTCGCGTCTTGGGGGCTTGGATGACGGTGGAAGCCGCGCCGCTACTCTTGGACCTCGCCCAATCGGCCAACGCGGACAAATATCAGGTGCGGGCGCTCCGTAGTTATATTCGGCTGTCGCGTCAATTCGCCATGCCGGATCCGCAACGGGCTGAAATGTGCGCGCATGCCTTGCGTGCCGCACGCCGGGACGATGAACGAAAACTGGTCCTCGCCGTTCTGGAACGATATCCCAGCCTACAAACGCTCAAGATCGCCGTCGACGCCGCATCCACCGCAACGATCAAAGATGACGCGAGTCTGGCCGCCATGCGCATTGCCCTGCGGACCGGCACACAGACCGAGCAAGCGCGGCAACTTCTGGGCAAGGTCGGCATCGTGCCTCGTCCCATCGAGATCCTTAAGGCCGAATACGGCGCGGATACGCAAAGGCGAGAGGTGACGGCAATCATGCAGCAACACGCGCGTGATTTACCCTTGATCGTCCTCCCCTCGCCTTATAACACCGCGTTGGGAGGGGATCCGGCCCCGGAAACAGAAAAATATTTGAGCATCCGCTATCGGCTTGACGGTAAGGAAGGCGAAGCCAGATTTGCAGAGAACGCAACCATTTTGCTGCCGGTACCGGAGTAATACAACTCAGATTTGAGATTTCAGATCTCAGATCTCAGATCTCACTCGGCCGCATGTTGGGGCACGAGCCGGGCGTAGATTAAATAGAGCGTCGGCACGAAGAGTAGCACGAGGATCGTGGACATGATCGATCCGTAGACCATGCTGACAGCCATGGGAATCAGGACCTGGGCCTGAAATGACGACTCCTGCATCAGCGGGATCAAGCCGGCCACGTTGGTGATCGATGTCAGCATCACCGGCCGAAACCGACGAATGCCGGCGTCAATAAGAGTTTGTCGGATCGGCGTCCCCGGCCGATGCTCCTGGTTGACGTAGTCGATCAAGACAATGGAGTCGTTCAGGACGATGCCGGATAGGGTTACCAGGCCAAAGAGGCTGAACAACGTGATGGGAAGGCCCATCCAGGCGTGCCCCCAGATGGCACCGATGAATCCGAAGGGAATGGCAACCATCACGATGATAGGCTGTAGGTAGGAGCGAAACTCGATCGTGAGCACCACGTAGATGACCGACAGGGCCACCAGAAAGCCGAGCATCAGGCTTTGCACCGATTCATTGGTCTGCTCTTGTTGTCCCTCCCAACGCACGGCGAGCGAGGGGAATTTTTGGAGCAGGTTGGGCATGAATCGCTTCTGCAGATCGGCCACAACGTCGCGAGCGTTGGCCGACCGTTCGTCAACATCCGCCGTGACGGTGATGGAACGCATTTGATCCAGCCGATTGATCTCGGCGTAACCGCGCGCCACAGTGACATCGGCTAGTTCCGTGATGGGACGCTCCGCCCCATCGAGACTGCGCACGTGGATGTCATCGAACTGCGACAATCGTTTCCGATCGGCCTCCGGGTAGCGGACCATCAATTTAACTTCATGTCGGCCACGCTGCAGTCGCATGACCTCCTCACCGTAGAAGGACCCGCGGATCGTTTCGGCCAAATCCGCCAGAGGAACACCCATCGACAGGGCATTGTCCTTGACTTTGACCTGAAATTCCCACTTCCCCTGCCAAGAATCGTCGCCGACATCCTGCAGTCCTGCGTATCGCGTTAACTCCGTCTTGGTCTGTTCAACTGCCGCCTCAAGTTGTGCCATATCCGCCATAGGCGCCAACAGCTTGAACTCGATGGGCTGGCCACCCGGCCCCATGTTGGGCGAGCTGAAGCTGATGCGTTCGCAGCCGGCAAACGTTCCGGCGGCCTCGCGCCAGCGTGCCAGCACCGTTTCGCTGGTGATCTTTCGTCGCGTGGTGTCCACCAGTTCAACTTGAACGCCGCCGACATGCGAACCCGTCGTGCGGCTATCGGGGCCCATGGGACCTTCTGCGAGCACATACCCGACGGACAAATGCACCACGTCCAACAGGTGTTGCCCATCGTGCTCCGCTTGATACTCTCGATCAACCGTTTGGATGGCCGCTTGCAATCGCTCCACGGCCGCCTTGGTCACGCCTTGCGGTGTGCCATCGGGGAAGGTGATCTTGGCCATGATTCGCTTATTGTCCAGTTTGGGCATCACCACAAACGGCATCTTGCCGGCGGCCACATAGCCCCCGGTCACCAAAATCAGCGCGGCGGCCAAGGCCACGACGGAAGCCGGTCGGTGCACACACCAGGTGACGGTCGGGCGAAAAATGTGTTCGAGGAACCAATCCAACCCCACGTCGGCATGCCGATTGATCCAGCCGAAGACGGTGCCCAGTGAGCGAAACGGCCAAGCGATCAGCGTGAAGCACGCGGCGCCCAGCATCATCCACGGCCCCAGCAGCCGGCGATGAGTTGGCAGCATCGCGGCCCGCGCGACGAGAGCCCGCTGCCACATTGAGGCCGAGTCATGACGGCTGTGGGCCAAATGCGTGGGGAGCACGAACATGGCCTCGACCAGGGAAATCAGCAACATGGCGATGATCGCAAGTGGCATCACGGCAATGAACTTGCCCATCACACCGGAAACATAGAACAGAGGCACAAACGCAATCGTGGTGGACAACACGCTCGAAATCACCGACGGAATGACTTCGCACGTTCCGTCGATTGCCGACTGAGTGAATGATTTGCCCAACGCGCGATGCGAATAGACGTTTTCACCAATCACAATCGCGTCGTCGACCAGGATGCCTAGGGCCATCAAGAACGCGAACATGGTGAGCATGTTCACCGTTTGGCCGCAATACAGCAGCACCGCACACGTGGCGCACATGGCGAACGGAATCCCGCTGGCCACCCAGAAGGCCAACTTGATTTCCAAGAACACCCCCAACAACAGGAACACCAGAAGCAGTCCTTGCCAGCCGTCGGTAAGCAGCACGTCCATGCGATCCTTAACGTCGATGGATTCGTCGTGCCAGCACACCAGCTCATAGCCCTCCGGCAGTTGCTTATGGTCCGCGAAACGCCGTACGTCCTGGACCATGGCCAAGAGATCCTCGCGGGACGTGCGATCCACGGAGAGCACCTGCGCGGGACGTCCGTTCACCTGATGGATCGAGACGTCGTCGGTGAACCGATCGTGGACCGTCCCCAAGTCCGCAACGGTCAGGACCACTCCGCTGGAGAGGGTGACCAAGGGAATGCGCTCCATCTCGGCGGCCCAAAGCTGTTTGTTCTTGCTTCGCAGGACAACTTCTTGCGACTCGGTACGGATCGTACCCCCCGGGATTTCCACGTTTTCTCGCCGTACCTGATCGGCCACATTACGAAGCGTCAGCCCATGTTGACGGAGTGTTTCTTCGGGGATTTCAATGTCGACCTGGTAAGGCCGCTCGCCCAGGATGTTAACTTGGGACACCGCAGGCAAGAGCAACAGTTCGTCTCGAACCTGCTCGGCCACGGCACGCAACTGCCATTCAGCTGCGGCGGATTCCGGCGATCGTTGGGGGCCCAGTACGCCCACGCGAATTGCCGGCGTGCGGAACGTGATCTGCTCCACCTTGGGGTCTTCGGCCAAATCCGGAAAACTGGGGATACGATCCAATTCAGCGCGGACGGACTTTAAGGTTTTCTGAACATCAACATAGGTTTCCAGTTCCAGCACGAGAAACCCGGCGCCCTCGCGGGCGATGGACGTTTTGCGTTTGATGCCATCGACCGCCCCGACCGCCTCCTCAATCTTCAGGCAAATGCCTTCCTCAACCTCGACTGGCGACGCGCCCGGATAATCCACGCTGACGAGAATGATCTCCAATTCGAACTCGGGAAACACCTCGCGCCGCAGCAGCGACACGCTGATCGCACCGATCAGCAGCACCGCAACCGAAATGGCGTTGATAGCCGGCGAGTTTTTAATGGCCCATTGCAGAAGGGAACGCATACGCCATCAACTCCGTCGAGCGTCGGGTGAGATTGCCCGTGGCGATCTGGCCTCAGGATCGCTCGGCGGTGAGGGTTCAGTCGCCGTTCGCCTGGCGGGGATCGCGGTGGGGGAAGGGCCTGGGGCGGGCGCTGCGTCCGGCGTACGCGGTTGCACCATCTTCGGCCCGTCCCATTCCTGCAGCGGCATGCCGGGAACCGGCACGGCCAAGGGAGATGCGATGATCTTGTCCCCCGCATGGACCCCCGATGTTGTGGCGGAAACGAGCACGCCCTCCTGCCAACGGCCCGCCACTTCCAATTGACGCACCTCCAAGAATCCGTTGGCGAAAATCCAAACGCGGTTCCCCGGACGGACCGCCGCATCGGGAATCCAGACCAGGTCGGTCTTGGGATGGCTGTGGATATGAACCCGCACGTACATGCCGCGCATCAGGGACGGAGGAGTGACGGCCGCGTCTTCGGAATCGGCTGCTAACTCGTGAACGTTGCGTGGTTCGGATACCACAATACGACAGGGGATCGTGCGGGTTTTTTCGTCGAGTCCCGCGCCATCGTAGCGATCCAAATGGCCATTCCAGACAAACTGCCGGCCTCCCAGTCGATACAGCACGGTGACTCGTGTGTCCGGCGCCGCAGGAAGTGGCCAGGAGCTACCTTCTCTTTTCGCGGCGGTCTTTTCTGGGTCCCCATCCTCGAGGTTCGGCAAGGGCCCGCGTGGGGCGCGACCGGTGGCCGTCTCCCCCCCCTGCCAACCCTGATCCCACAGCCAATAAATCTCGTCCATCTTGAGGTGGCAGCGAACCTCGACCGCGGACGTGTCTTCCAAGGACACGACGCGAGTCCCCGGTTGAACGTAGGCATCTTTCTCAATCAGGTCCGCCACGATGATTCCGTCCATGGGCGCGATGATCTTCGTACGCTCTCGATCCAACCGCGCCTTCTCAAGTTGCGACTTGGCCAATTGGATCGCGCTTTGCAAGCGTCGGATCCGAGCCGAATGGAGCAGCTGTTGGTTACGCCAATTGGTCCGTGTATTTTCGGCGGCCAATTCGCCGCGCAAGGCCTTATCCAACTCGGCCTGCGTGACCACCCGCTCGCCGGATAAGCCTTGCAGGCGTTTGATATCGCGGCGTTGGACCTCGAGATCGCGCTCCGCCAACACGATCATGCGTTTGGTGTTGTCCCGCTCGACTTGCACTTCATAGAGACTCGCCTCCGCCTGCGCGACCTGCTCCGTCAATTGTTTTTCCTGCAATTCGTAGTCGCGCGGGTCGATCTCGACGAGCACCGTACCCTGCTGCACAAAACGCCCCGCGCGGCAGGCTGGCGACTTGGAAATCACACGACCGGCGACCTCCGCCGACAAATGCGTTTCGCGATAGGGAACCACCACGCCGTCCACCTCGAGGTCCAATCCCTCGGTATGGGATCGTGCGGCGATCGTCTCGACCTGTGGCGCCGTCGGTACAGTGGACGGCCTCGCCTCGGGCCGCTCTCGCGACGCGTACAGGATCCAAGCGCCGTAGCCCCCCACCGCCAGAATGGCCAGTGGCAGGATTTGGTGAAGGACGGTGCTGATGGCCTTGTGTCGTGACATGTGGAAATCGCTGTTTAATTCGGGGGGCACGTTAGTTGGGGGACGAATGACGCCGCGTGCGGGACTTGGGTGCGGAAATGGGAACCCCCGCCGGTAGCCCCTGCCCCGAGGCGCCCAGTGCCGCCAGCGTGAATTGGGAAATGTGGTGCACCAGAGGTTCCACGCCAAAATGGTTCGCCAAGTCCGCGTCGCCCACCAACATGCGGACCACATGCGGAGCCACGCGGTAATACAAACATTGACCGACGATACTAAATACGATTTGCTGGCGGACAGCGGTCGCCGTCGATTCCGGCAACAATTCTGACAGAATAGCCTGCAAGACTTCGAATTGGGGACGGATATAGTCCTCGACCAGTGCTCGACAGGCATGTGTGGGATAGAGCAACTCGCGTAACATCAGGGAGTGCTGCCACGGTGCTCCGGCATCCCCCAACATCCGCGTGAGCAGCGCTCGAATGAAGTCGGTTAGTTTGTGCTCGGCGGGTGTTTCTGGGGCCCACAGCGGAGTCGGTACCTGCTTCAAGAGCCCCTGGTGGGCCCGCCGCACGACCTCCAGGTACAGGCCTTCCTTGTCGCGGAAGTAGTAATTGACGCTGGCCAGATTGACCTGTGCCCGATCACAGATCTCGCGCACGGTCGTATCGCGAAACCCCTTTTCGGCAAAAATGGGGCCGGCCGTCTGCAATACCCGCTCACGGGCATCCTGTAGGGTCGCATCTAAGCTCATACCGGGCCTCTCCAAAACCATGGTATCAAACAAGCGTTTGAATGGCCAGAAAAAAAGTCCTACCCGTGCTGGCGGTCCTAAGAAAAAAATTCTTCGCCAAGGACTTGACGGCCGCGTCGGTGGTCGTTAAATTAGGTAATGTGCCCTTAGCGGCAGGCACCCAAAACGGGTGGGCTGCGTAGGGGTGAATGCGATCGAATGCCAATTTCTGTATTGGGGAATGCTACTGGGTTATGCCGCGAAGTGATGGTGTGGGACATCCGATATTGGATCATCCGATAATTCGGGTGGGTCTCGTGCCTTGCGTTTGAAGGTTGCGGCGTGTCTTTTTGCGAGCCCGGGTAGCGGTCGTTTCTGGTCCCCGTTTTTCCGCTCATAAGACATGTTTCCGTTCGACGCTGGCCGGATGGTCGTAGATACGACTCCTTTCTCCCGCCAAGTTCGCGGTTCTTTCTCCCTGCTCGTCTGAAATCGGTGGGTTGGCTTGAATCCTTGTGGATTCGAGTTGTCCGCCGCATGGGCCGACCCCGCGCGCTTTGTTCCCCATGGTACAGCGTGCGCCGTGTTGGCCGCCGCTTCGGCAGTGGTGTTTCCGGAATCAGCAGAAGACAGATCAGTGTTAGGGGCTTTGTGTATTTTGCAACCGAAAGGTATCGTTCCATGAGAATCGCGACTTTGATTTCAGTATCCAGCACGATGGTTCGCCGCAGTGTGGCGTCCCTGTTTGCCTTGCTCGTTGGCGTGTCGATGGCATCCGCGATGCCCTTGGGTACGTTCAACATGGAGACTGCTTACTCCGACGTCAATGTGGCGCCGACAATCGGCGGCATTGCTGGCTTCAACGGCACGAGCTTTTTTAGTCCGGCCGGCGTCGGTGAGCCGGTTGACGTGCTCGAGACCGCCTTCAATAGCGGTCTCTTCACGTTCGACTTTTCGGATACCGTTTTTGAGATCACTGGTGGTTTTAACGAACTACAGACCTACGTGATCGATACGAACCTGAGTAATTCGCTGAACAGTGGCGACGATCTACTGTCGACGATCGGCCAAGGTGCCTTCGTCTTCAAGAGTAAGTCCACTGGCAACACCATTCTGAGCGGGTCGTTCGTCAGCGGCACGTTTTCGTCCAAGGTGGGTGGTAACGGCGGTACGTTCAGCACTTCGGATGTGGGCGGACTGGACCTGGTGGCCGGACCTGGATTCAACTTCGGGGATGGCACTTGGGTGGCCGATATTCTGGACTCGGAGAGCTTTGCTTTCAATCTCGTTGGCATCACCCGCGGAGTTACTGCCAGCCAGACAGCGGTGCTCGTGCCCGGAGCCGGTGGCATCTTTACCGCAGATCTGCAGTCGATTGATGTCGCCACCGGTGGTGTGAACACCAGCGGTCAAGCCGTCGTCGTGCCAGACCCGGTTTCCGCGACCTTGGCCGGGTTGGGCCTGTTGGCCCTCGTGGCCACCACGCGGCGTCGCAGCTAGCAGTAGATCCTGAGTGTCCTTCCTTGAAAAAATCTCCGTGGGCGGCCGTCCGACGGTCACGGAAATGGTTCGCAGATCACAATCCCTAACTCGCTCAGCCCGGATTCGGGTTGGGCGAGTTTTTTCGTTGGTAGGGGTAACGTGGGGCGAATGTGTCTGGTTCTTCACTTCTTCCAGGCCAAGCGGGCGGATCTAAGCTAGGCTTCAGTGGATCTGTAAACACCCTGGTCGAGTCTTCCAAGGTTCTACTCCATGGCCGAGCTGGACGATGACCCGTTGATCAATCGCGATGCACGGTACCCGATCGCCGTAGGTCAAGACGTCCGCGTGCGGATTGAGCGACGCGGGGTTGCAGACGCGGCCGCGTATGAAGGGACTTTGCTCGACCTTTCCCCTGGTGGCGCTCGCCTGGGGGTTCCTATCAGTTTTTCGTTTGCTGACGCCGTACGTTTAACGGCTGACTTCGGTGTGGAGTCTGCGCTGTCTCTGGAAGCGGATGCCGAGGTGTGTTGGATTCGGCCTGCAGAGGACGGGAGCTGGATCGTCGGCTGTTCGTTCACCCCCAAGATTGCCCCCGAACTGCTACAGCAGCTCGCATCGTCGGCCATCATCGATCGGCGACAAGGCGCGCGCCAGACCGCCACGGCAGCAGCGACTGCGAGTTGGGAATTGGGAGGAACGCTCATTCCCATTCAATTGCGCAATACTTCCTCCGGCGGATTTTGTATCACCAGTCCACGCTGCGCGGCCACGGGTGAACAAGTATTGCTCCACTTGCGTAAGGACGACGAGACGATTTCGTTTATCGCGGCGCGGATTCAATGGTGCCTGCGGGTGGAGGATCAATTCATCGTGGGGTGCGCTTTGAAGGACGGCAAGGACTACGCCGTGCTGCGCGAGTGGTCGGCCGCAAACGAACCGGAAGCGCGTGTCGAGGCCCTCACGATGTGCCTGCGCAACAACCGCAACCGCATTCCGGCCATCAGCGCCTGTGTGTGGGCGTTGGCCGCTATCGCCTGGGTTGTGGTTTCC
>SXHS01000337.1 GCA_005773145.1 Planctomycetaceae bacterium
GGGAACCAGATTGTGCTTCGCGCCGGTGATGAGCCCGGGCAATGGATCGTGCGCGGCATGCCCGACGCGGCTGGAGTTCCCACGACCGTCAACGGCCAGTCCGATCCTCTAGTCGTGGAGGGCGGTGAGGACCATATCCGGATCAACTTGGGCGCGGGTGACGACCGACTCGTGGTTCGCGAAGGACGCGTTCCCGGCGTCTTGGCCATCAACTTGGGCGAAGGCAACGATCACTTGCAACTCGGCCAGCGGGAGGATTCGACGCCAACGCCGGAGGAATCAGCCTCTGTTAGCGTCCACGATTCCGAAGATGAATCAGAGGATGACGATCCGGCGACACGTCCGGTCCTGTCCGTTGGCGATGGGCTCCTAGTGCGTGGCGGTGCCGGTGATGATGAGATTCATCTGGCGTCCGTCCAGGTCGGAGGATTCACGCGAGTTTACGCCGGTCTGGGGAACGACATTGTCCGCTTGGGGCAACCGGATGTAGCCCCCGCCGCTTCGAGTGAAAACGCGGCCGCGATTACCGATGACGGAGCCAATACCGGTGAAGACTCGGCACCAGCTCAAGTGCGTGTGCGCGGCAATATGGCCATCCATCTTGGCGAGGGGAACGATCGCCTAGGTTTGTGGCACACGCGTGCCGGGCATGGGTTGCAGGTGCATGGCGGATTGGGGGACGACCAGATTGGCCTCCACGCGTTGCACACTCCTTTCTTGGCCGTCGATGCGGGTGAAGGCAGTGACAACGTGCAGTTGTCCGAAGTTGCCGCGCGACTGGCAGGTGTCATCACGGGTGCCGGAGCGGACGAAGTACGCATCGTGGATTCCGTCTTTGGCTTGCTCGACGTCCAATTGGGCGAGGGGCAAGATCAACTAGCGGTCGGCGGAACGACGGTGCATCACGGTGCCCGGTTCAATGGCGGCCCGGGACGCGATACCTACCGTCCTGGCTCGAATAATCGCTTCCGCCGCGTATCGGTGGTCAATTTCGAACTGCGGGAAGAGCAGCCTGAAGCACCAGCCAGCTTGACCTAACAGCGACGGTTTGCAACGTTTGCGGTGGCGCCATCGCGGGCCAGTCCCGCATGGCGCCTGACGATTGGCGAATCAGTTGAGAGTGGCATAGGCTTCCAGCCTGTGATCTACGAGCGAGCGAGCTCACAGGCTGGAAGCCTATGCCACTTTAGCATCCGTTGAACGGCCGCGGTGTCGGAGCCGTGGATCTCGAACCGATTCCGAATCGGCCCGTCACGAATCTGCCTCGTGATTCAGTCGATCGCGGACACGCTGCAAGAGCCGCAGTGTCGCGTGAACCCCTTCCACCTCGGTCAGGCGAGACCCCTCGTACTCAATGCCGACGTAACCTCGGTAGCCGGCCTTCACAACAATTTTTAGCATGCGCTCATAGTCGGTCGCGACTTCATTCCCTTGATCGTCGAAGTCCACCGACTTCGCGCAGACGGACTTCGCGAATGGCATCAGCGTCTGGACGCCCTGATACCGATCCCGGCCATCAAAATTGTTGAAGTCCGGTAGTGTGCCGGCATTGGGAAGTCCCACGGCCTTGATGAGCTGGGAAACCCATTCCGCGTCGGATGACAGCTCACCGTGATTTTCAACCAGCACGTGGATGCCCATGCTGGCCGCAAACTTGCACAGCGGCCGCAGTCCAGCGACCATGAGCTGCAATTGTTGAGTCGTGTCCCCTTGAGAGCGGGCATTGACTCGGATCGAGTGGCATCCCAAGAGATGAGCGGCCGTCACCCACTTCTGATGGCGCTCGACGGCCACATGTCTTGCTTGGTCGTCGGGATTGCCGAGTTCCCCCTCGCCGTCAATGAGGATGAGCAAGCCGGTGACGTTTGCCGCGTCGGCTCGCCGGCGCATTTCACGCAGATACTCGTGGTCGTCCACCTTGGGTTTGAAGGGAATATTCCAATACTCCACGGCATCCAACGCAAACGTTTCGCGTGTGAAGCGGGGAAAGTCGAGCGGGTCGAGCTTTTTTTCGGCCAGCATGCGATGGAGCGAGTATTCGGTTAAGGAAATCTTGAACAATGGATCCGGTACCTCTGGCTGGGGCTCCGCAGTCCGTCCGACAGACGCGCGATCCAACAACCAGCCGGCGGCCAGCATCCCACTCGTCGCTAGGATCTGCCGTCGATTGGAGCCCGACGTGGCCGCGGCCATGGAGGGCGTGACAGGCCGAGTTGTGGGAAGCGATACGGGTTGGGGTTGATCCATGGTCATGTGCACCGATCGGGGGCATTTTTTGGGGGGCATCCGGTGACCGAATCGCCTGGGCCCTGGGTGCCGAAACCGGTTGTATTGGGGCCGGAAATCGGCTAGGATAAAGTCTATTGACTTGACGGCACATCGCAAGCCCACAGTCCATTTTGGGAGTCCGTTCTGGGCCGCTCCGACGCCGGTGGTTGGCTTGTCGCGTTTCTGACGTGATGAGTGGCCAATAATCGTCGAAGGCTCTGTTGTTTGATTCACTGAAGGCTCCTTCGCAAGGCTCAAACCAAAGACAGGTGCACAGCATGTGGAGGCTCTTTGAGTTCTTTGACCGCGATGCGGCCGGGCGGTTGTCTCCGCAGTTGCTCATGGCGATCATGCTGTGCTTATGTGGGGCTGGAACCGGTTCGTATGCCGGGGCGGAGCCGATCGACTATCGAGCGAAGATCAAGCCGATACTGGCTGCCAAGTGCTACTCCTGTCACGGCGCCTTGAAACAGGAAGGCGAGCTGCGGCTCGACACACGCGCGCTCCTCTTGGCCGGCAGCGGCAGTGGCGCGGTCGTTGTGCCCGGAGACCCGGCTAATAGCCCATTGCTACATCGCGTCTCATCGATGGGCGACGATCGCATGCCCCCCGTCGACGAAGGGGCGCCCTTGACGGAAGCCGAACGAGCCGCAGTGCGGCAGTGGATTGAGCAGGGAGCGGTTGCGCCGGATGAACCCACGCCCCCCGATCCGCGTGAGCATTGGGCCTTTCGCCCTCCTGTCCGCCGGACCGTACCCACGGCGGTGGATGCCGCCTGGTCGGACAACCCGATCGATGCTTGGATTGCGAAGGGGCACCAGGAACATCAGCTCCAACCCGTCGCGATTGCGGACAAATCGATTCTGCTGCGCCGGTTGTATGCGGACTTGATCGGATTGCCGCCGACACTCGCTGAACTCAAGGATTTCTTGGCCGATGACTCTTCCCACGCCTACGCACGGGTCGTGGATCGTTTGTTGGAACATCCCGCCTACGGCGAGCGCTGGGGCCGGCACTGGATGGACGTATGGCGCTACACGGACTGGTATGGCTTGGGGACGCAGGTACGGTACAGCCAAAAACACATCTGGCGTTGGCGCGATTGGATTATGGAATCGCTTAGTGAAGACAAGCCGTACAACCAGATGATCGTCGAGATGCTGGCCGGGGACGAGTTGGCGCCGACAGACCCAAACGTCCTGCGTGCCACGGGTTTTCTCGCCCGTAACTATTTCATCTTCAATCGCACCACGTGGCTTGACAATACGGTCGAGCACACGTCGAAGGCGTTTCTTGGGCTGACCATGAATTGCGCGAAATGCCACGACCATAAGTACGACCCGTTATCTCAGGTCGACTACTACCGATTGCGCGCCGTCTTTGAACCCCATCAAGTGCGATTGGACCCAGTGCCCGGCGAAACCGATTTGGACAAGAATGGCTTGCCACGGGCATTTGACAACGATCCCGACACGCCCACCTATATCTTGGTGCGTGGCGATGAAAAGAATCCCGACACGAGCCGGGCGATTTCCATGGGCGCCCCGGCCGTGTTGACGACGCAGCCGATCGTGGCTCAGCCGGTCCCGTTGCCTCCGGAGTCCTACCATCCCGCCACACAGGCCTTTGCTTTAACCGATCACCAGGCGAAGGCCGAGCGGCAAATCGCTGAGGCCCGTGACGCGTTACGGCAAGCCCAAACATCGCTGGTCGCCCCCGCGGCCGAAGCGACTGCGTCCGCCTCGGAAGCCCCATCGGAAAAGGCCGCTGCTGGTCCCACGTCGGAAGCCGAACGCCGAGGTGCGATTGAAGTGGCGCAAAAGTCCTTGGCGGCAGCCGAATTGTATCCGGCCGCGTTGGTGGCCGGGCATGCCGTGGAGGTGGCGAAGGCACGGGAGCTATCCGCGGAGGACGTGAGCCGCCTGGCCCGGTTGGCCGCAATCGCATCCAGTCGCCATGCGTTTACGCGAGCGGATGCCGACTTGGCACGTGCCGATCTTGCGGTGGGCACAACCCAAGCCAAAGCGGATGCTGGTGCCAAGATGACCGCCGACAAGGCCCGGGCCGATGCATTCGAGAAATGGATGACAGCTCGAGCGACTTTGGAGGATCCGGGTGAGACCTACGAGGCGTTGTACGTCACGCGCCGCGCTGCCAACGGTATGATCGACGAGGAAACGCCGCGTCACGGGCCCTATGCGAAGGTCAGCACCGGCCGGCGGATGGCGCTGGCCCGATGGATCGCCGCTCGAGAGAATCCGTTGACCGCACGGGTCGCGGTCAACCAGATTTGGATGCGCCATTTTGGCCAGCCCCTGGTCGAGGCGGTCACCGATTTTGGCTTACGGTCTCCGGCACCCCCCCAACAAGCGCTGCTCGACTGGTTGGCGGTTGAATTTATGGACCACAACTGGAGCATGAAACATTTGCATCGCTTGATGGTCCATTCTCGTGCCTACAAATTGCATTCCACGTTGCGTTTGGCCGATGAGGCCACGCGGGCAGCCGACCCCAAGAACGACTACTACTGGCACCGTCACCCCAGACGCATGGAATCGCAAATGGTGCGAGACACCATGATTGCTCTGGCTGGCCTGTTGGATCCGGCGATTGGAGGACCGGACATCGAGACGAAACTCGAAAGCACGACGTATCGTCGGACCATGTACTTCAGCCACAAGAATGAAGGCCGCGCTCCCTTCACCTACATGTTTGACGACGCGGATATCTTGGATTGCTACCGACGACGTGAAAGCATCGTGCCTCAACAAGCGTTGGCGCTGGCCAACAGCAAACTCTCGTTGACCGTCGCCGAAAAGATTGCGGCACGCTTGCGGCAGGAAATGGGTGATTCGGATAACGATGCGTTTATCGTGGCGGCGTTTGAAACGGTCTTGGTGTCGCAGCCGAGCGACGAAGAGCTGCAGGCCTGCCGAGACGCCCTGCAGCAGACGGAGACGTTGCTCAAATCGGCTCAGGGAGCCAACTTGGAGACGGTCCGAGACCGTGCCCGCAAAAACTTGATCCATTCATTGCTGAATCACAACGACTTCATCACCATTCGATAAGGACAAGCGATGAAACCCGAATCGATGGATCGCCAATTGGCAATTGGTTCATCTGTTCCACGCCGCCGTTTCTTAGCGGGGCTGGGAAACGGCTTGGCCGGTGTGGCTCTAGCTGCAATGCTGCAGCAGGAATCGCGTGGGTCGACGGACGCCGCGTGGGAGCCACCTACGGGCGAGCCACACCATACGCCGCGGGCCAAGAACGTGATATGGATCTTTCTGCGAGGAGGCCTGAGTCATCTCGAGAGCTTCGATCCCAAGCCGGCGATCACAAAGTATGCCGGACAGACGATTTCGGCCACGCCGTGGAAACATGTCCAGGCATCGGAAAAGCTCAAGCGTCTGCGCGTGGTGGCCGTACAACAAGATACCCAGCGGAATGTGCTCTACCCTACGCAGATTGGCTTCAAGAAGTACGGCCAGAGCGGAATCGAGGTAAGCGATTTCTTTCCTCACATCGGCAAGTGCGTCGACGATTTGGCCGTTGTTCGTTCGATGTGGACCACCGATGACAACCACGGGGCTCAGATACAGTTCCAGTCCGGGCGACACATGCTCGATGGAGGGTACCCGACCATCGGAGCTTGGCTTACCTATGGCCTGGGGACGTTGAACGAGAATCTGCCCCAATTCATCACCATGGGGCCGCGCTTCTTCGACTACGGAGAAGCGCATTACTTGGGTCCAGCCTACGAGCCCGTCGAGCTGAAGATTGACCCTAACAACCCGCTCCCCTACGCGCGGCCCGAGATGGATCTGTCCGACGGCGAACAGGAACTGGAGTTTGCACTCATCCGCCGCCTCAACCAGATCAAAGGTCAACAGTATCCTCACGACTCGGCACTTTCCGCGCGCGCGAAATCCTACGAATTGGCCTTTCGCATGCAGCGAGCCCTCCCCATGGCGTTGGACTTCAAGCAGGAAACGTCCGCGACGCTGGATCTCTACGGCATTGGCAATACCACGACCGAGCCCTTCGGCATGCA
>SXHS01000338.1 GCA_005773145.1 Planctomycetaceae bacterium
CATGAGCCGCATTGATTGGATGGCTGCTGTCCTAGGGTTGGTGGTGAGCGTGTCTCAGCCAATCTGGGTACGTCCCGTGCGGGGAGCGGATCCGTCGCCGGACTTTCAACGCGATATTCGGCCGATTCTGTCCGAACACTGTCTGCGCTGCCACGGCATGGACGAGGCCGCGCGTCAGGGGGGGCTGCGATTGGATGTCCGCGACGAGGCGCTGCGTGGAGGAGATTCCGCACAGGCGGCGATCGTGCCTGGCAAACCAGCCGACAGTTTGCTGATCGCCCGCATCGCATCACACGACGCCGATGTGGTCATGCCACCACCGGCGGAGAAAAAGCCTCTGACAGCCCTGCAGATCGACATATTGTCCCGTTGGATCGCCGACGGCGCAACGTACGCGCAACACTGGGCTTTCACGCCGCCACAGAAGCGCACCCTGGTGGCCAGCGAGCCCGTCAATCCGATCGATGCGTTCGTGCAGGAAAAGCTGACATCGGTCGGCTTGACGGCGGCCCCGGCGGCTGAGCCGGCAACGCTATGCCGCCGTTTGTATTTGGATTTAATCGGCCTCCCGCCATCCCCTGCGGAATTGGATGCATTCACGGTTGACGGATATGAGAAGACGGTCGAGAAGCTCCTAGCCAGCGAACGCTATGGCGAGAAGTGGGCGCGGCATTGGTTGGATGTGGCCCGTTACTCCGACACCAATGGCTACGAAAAGGACATGCCGCGTGATCAATGGGCCTACCGGGACTGGGTCATCCAGGCGTTTCAGCGCGACATGCCCTACAACCAGTTCATCATCGAACAGATCGCGGGGGACCGCCTCCCCAATCCGACACAAGATCAGATCATCGCCACAGGCTTTCTACGCAATAGCATGATCAATGAGGAAGGGGCGATCGTGGCGGAGCAATTCCGGATGGTCGAAATGTTCGACCGACTCGATTGCGTTGGCAAAGCCATCCTCGGCTTGACCACGCAATGTGCCCAGTGCCATTCGCACAAATACGATCCGCTCACTCAGCTCGAATACTACGGCATGTTTGCCTACCTCAACAATTCCTACGAGGCCCAGTCCGCTGTGTATACGGCGGAACAGCAGCAAAAAATCCAAGACCTGCGCCGAGCCATGGAAGCAGTCAACGAGCGATTGCGGCAATCTCGGCCCCAGTGGCAGGAGGAGCTGGCACTGTGGGAAACCGAAGTGGGTCAGCAGCAACAACAGTGGAACGCCGTGGTCGCCCAAGAGCTCGATAGTATCGGTGGTGGGAACCATCCGACGCAAGAAGCCGATAAGACAATCCTCTTGCGCGGCGCCTCGACGAACGAGTTCTTTTTGGTCGCCGAGCCACGGCAGACCATCACCGGCGTGCGACTGGAAGTGGTACGACACGGGGATATGCCCTTGCAAGGTCCGGGACGCGGGGAGCGTGGCAACTGGAGCCTGCAGGACTTGGAAGTCAGCGTGCGTCAGCCTGGCCAAGACAAATGGCAACCCGTCCGCTTGGTGAATGCGACTGCGGACTTTTCGGAGTCGGAACAGTCCTACGAAAAAGAAAAAACGAAGACGGGTCCCGTGGCGTTTCTGATCGATGGCCAACGGGAAACACGCTGGCACGCCGATCGCGGCAGCGGACGCCGCAACACCTCTTCGGTTGCCGTGTTTCAGGTTGAGCAACCGCTCGAGATGCCCGCGGGCATGCAGATTCGCTTCCAGATCTTTATGGACGTGATGGTTGGCGCCTGTCGATTTAGCGTCACCTCTGATCCACAGCCCAAGGCCTTGCCAATCGATTACTCGGCAATTGAAGCCCTGCGGACCCCTCGCGACCAACACACGCCCGAACAGCGGACTGCGGTGTTCGCGGCCTGGCGCGCCAGTCGTGCGGATTGTCGACCGTTTCAGGAAGAGATCGAGACGCTTTGGAAACAGTTTCCGGAACCGAACACCACGATTTTAAATTTAATGGAGCGCGAAGGCGTCCTCAGCCGAACGACCCACGCGCTCGACCGTGGCAATTGGGATCAACCCAAGCAGGCCGTTCGGCCACACACGCCTGCAGCCCTACATGCCCTCCCCGCAGGCCCGCCGGATGACCGGCTGACCTTTGCGCGGTGGTTGGCGGACGAGCGCTCGCCGCTCACCGCCCGGGTGGCCGTCAATCGAGTGTGGCAGGCCATGTTTGGCATGGGATTGGTGGAATCTCCGGAGGACTTTGGCACGCGGTCGGTGACCCCCGAGTATCGTGATCTACTTGATTGGCTGGCCGTCGATTTCATCGAGCGCGGTTGGAGCCACAGGCAATTGATGCGCACGATTGTCGCCAGCCGGACGTATCAGCAAGATTCTCACGTGTCTCCATCCCAGTGGGAGCGTGATCCGCGCAACATGTATCTGGCACGCGGCCCCCGCTTCCGTGCCGAAGCGGAGTTGGTTCGTGACATGGCCCTGAGCGCCGCGGGATTGCTTTCCCATCGCTTGGGAGGCCCGGGGGTCATCCCCCCCGTGCCACAAAATGTATTGGACTTCAACTTCACCTATCCGAAGTACTGGATCGCCGCTCAAGGTCCCGACCGCTATCGACGAGCCGTCTATCTCTATCGCAAGCGATCCATGCCCGATCCCGTCCTCTCGAATTTTGATGCGCCGAATAGCGACTTCGGCTGTGCCCGCCGCGTGCGATCGAATACGCCGCTCGCCGCGTTGACGGGCTTGAACGAAACGATTTTTTTCGAGGCGGCACAGGGCATGGCCCTGCGCGTTTTGCGTGAAGCCGGGGGATCCGATGCGGAACGTGTGGACTATGCCTACCGCCTCTGCACCTCGCGTGCGGCTAATTCCGCCGAGCGTGCGGAAGTCCAATCGCTACTCTCCGTGGCGAAACAACGCGTGGCCGATGGTTGGTTGAACCCGCGGCAGATTGTCACGGGAGACCCCGGCAAGCTGCCCGATTTGCCGCCGTCGGTGACACCCAGCGATGCGGCCGCCTGGACCGTCGTCTCACGGGTGCTCCTGAATCTCGACGAGAGCATTTCCAAGAATTAAGCAATAAGAAAATAAGAATTAGAGACCGAATCAACTCGGGGCAAGCCATGACATTAGCCAATTTGGTCGGACAGGTTCAGCGGGCACAGGGCGAAATCCTCACGCGCCGCTGGTTTTTCCGGGATTGTGGCGTAGGCTTGGCGGGAATCGCCGCTCATTCCCTCATGACACGGCCGGCATTGGCAAACTCGGTTCCCACGAGCCCGCTTGCACCACGTCCGGCCCACCATCCGGCCACAGCCAAACGCGTGATCTACTTGTTTCATGCCGGTGCTCCCAGTCATCTGGAACTCTACGACCCCAAGCCCGAGTTGGTCAAACGGGACGGACAGATGCCGTCTGCCGATTTACTGAAAGGCTATCGCTCGGCCTTCATCAATCCCAACTCGGCCCTGTTGGGGGGTAAATACCAATTCGCGCCGGCCGGCCAGTGCGGCATGGAGTTGAGTGAATTGCTTCCTCATACGGCCGGTGTTGCTGACGAAATCTGCTTGATACGTTCCATGCATACCGAGGCGATCAACCACGCGCCCGGGCAGATCATGATGAATACCGGATCGCAACAATTCGGTCGACCTAGTTTCGGTTCGTGGTCGACCTATGGCTTGGGGAGCGAGAGCCAGGACCTGCCTGGCTTGGTGGTGCTGACCAGCGCGAAGGGGACGAGCGGCGGAGCCAGCAACTACGGGTGCGGTTTCTTGCCAACCATCCACTCCGGCGTACCCTTTCGCAGCGCGGGGGATGCGGTGCTCTACCTTTCCAATCCGCCCGGGATCGACGATCCCACCCAAAGGGCCTCCTTCGAGTCGCTGCGTCGCCTCCAGGAGCTTTCCCTACAATCGATTGGGGACCCGGAAATCGCGGCGCGTATCCAGAGTTACGAATTGGCCCATCGGTTGCAAACCAGTGCCCCCGAGTTGATGGACCTGTCGAGCGAGTCCCCCGAGACCCTCAAGATGTACGGCATTCAGGACGCCAAACAGCCCGGTTACGCCAGGAACTGCCTGCTGGCTCGGCGGCTGATCGAACGTAACGTGCGTTTCGTGCAATTGTTTCACGAGAACTGGGATAATCATGGCGACCTGACGAAACGCATCAAAGAAAACGCCGTTAACACGGATCAACCTAGTGCCGCACTGATACGCGACCTGAAGCAGCGAGGTTTACTCGATGACACATTGGTGATCTGGGGGGGGGAGTTTGGACGCACTCCCATGGCGCAGGGGGGAAGGGATGGCCGGGATCACCACAATCGGTGCTTCAGCGTGTGGCTGGCCGGAGGGGGTATCAAGCCCGGCCATGTGCACGGCAAGACCGACGATTTTGGTTTCAACGTCGTAGAGAATCCTGTACCCGTACACGATCTCCATGCCACGCTGTTGCACTTGCTGGGCTTGGACCATACCCGACTAACCTACCGCTTCCAAGGTCGCGACTACCGGCTCACCGACATCCACGGACATGTGATTCGGGGCATACTGGCATAGAATGGACGATTCGCATGTCACCATTGAAGCCTGCGGTTCTCCGTGTCTCGGTGTCCCCGTCTTCTCCGCGTCTCTGCGTCTCTGCGTGCCAATCTCCCCACGCCCCTAGGCGGTCACGTGCCGGCATCTCCAATCCGCCGAATATCCAGCGAGCCAAGTGCAGCGCCTTCACGCTGGTCGAGTTGCTGGTTGTGATTGCCATCATTGGCGTCTTGATTGCCCTATTGCTGCCGGC
>SXHS01000043.1 GCA_005773145.1 Planctomycetaceae bacterium
CGATGCGTCAGCCCGCGAATCGGGCTAGACTGGAGCCCCTCTTGAGATTAGCTTAGATACCAGCACCAACCGTGGGGGGGGGCGGGTCACGATGATTAGTCACAGCATGCTTGTTCGCATCAAACAATCGCTCTCCGGAGCCGGTCGGTGGGGCCGCTTGGCACTGCTGGTGCTGTGTGTGGGCGGCTTTTTCACGGCTGGCGACTTATTTGCTCAGCCCGTCATCAAATCGGTATTCCCGTCCGCTGCCCCGCGGGGCGCGACGATCTCAGTCGAGTTTCGTGGCACGAATCTGGACGGAGCTTACGCCGTCTGGGCGGATTCGCCGGAGGTGGAGGGGGAGGTCAAGCCGGCAGGGCCGATCGACGAGGCGGCGGCCCAGCAATCTCAACCGGGTGACCCTGACACCCAGCCGACACGACCTGCCGAGCCTGTTGTTGTGCAACTGCGCGTTCATGCGGCAGCCCGGTTGGGGACTCACCGTATTCGCTTGGTTTCTCCCAGCGGCCTTTCCAACTGGCTTTCTTTTTTTGTAGCGGATCAGCCCGTGGAAGTGGAGACAGGAGAAGCGCATCACACTCCACGAGCCGCTCAGTCGGCCCTGCTGCCGGCATTGATCAACGGTCGGCTTGACCAGAGCGGGCAGCTCGATTGCTACTCCCTCATGGCGTCGGAGGGTGACGAGCTGAAGTTTGAAGTGATCCAGACGCAGGGACTTAAGCCGCGGCTGACGCTGCTGGGGCCAGCTTCCAGTTGGTTCGACCCGGAACGGATGGAACGGCATCTGTTTCTTGAGGAACGGCAATCCGACTTGGTGCCGACGGAAGTAAGAGGAACCTATCGGGTGCAGCGTGCTGGACGCTACATTATTCAGGTTTCTTCTCTGTTCGGTCAAGCTTCGGCGGATGCCTCGTATCTGCTGGCTGTCTCCCGTGGAGACAAGGGTCCGCGGCGGGGTTCGCTGCCAATGCAGGAGTGGCAAGAGCGTAGCTTCACGCGCGAGATTGGGGACCGTTGGTTGGACTCGGTCCAGGCTCGTTCCCTCAAGATCCTTGAGCTTGGACCGGTGAGTCATGTGGCGGAACCCACCGTTGCTACGGCGACACCCGTTGGTGCCCGACCGGACACGCTTCTCGCGTCTCGCACTGCGGTGGCAACGGATGTTAAGTTCGGTGAAGATCAATCAGAAGCGGCGATCGCACTCCCGGCCATTCTAGAAGGATCCATCGACAGGCCGGCGGACATCGACCGTTACAGTTTTACGGTGAAGGCGGGCGACGAAATCGCCATCGAGATCGAGACTCCCCTAACGCAGTTGCCAGCGTTCAATCCCTGGGTAGCGATCCTGGACTCAGAGAATCACGAAGTTTGCTCGAACCTGCATCGCAAAGTGTCCTTGTTCAACAACAACGCCGAGCGACAGATCTTCTTCGCGGGCGTCATGCCCAAGATGGTGCACCGCTTCGAGAAGCCCGGAGAGTACACATTGCAGGTGCAGGATGTCACCACTCAGTACGGCGCCCCGACGTATCACTATCGGATTTTTATTCGTCCGCAAGTGCCCCATGTTGGAGAGATTTCGCTGGGCGGCGTGGACTGTCTGAATCTGGAGCGCGGCCGAGCCGGGCGAGTGACTCTGACGACCAGTTACGAGGAAGGCTTTCCCGGAAACGTTAGTTTTGCGTTCTCCGGTCTGCCAGCGGGCGTTCAGGCCTTTCCTGCGGATACTCTGATCGATCGAAAGGCCGCAACCGAAATCACGGACAATGCGCCGACCGTGATTGCGCCGACCAGCGAGACGACTCTCGTGCTGGAGGTAAGCCCGGATGCTCCACTGACTCGATTGCCGCAAGTCGTGCGAGTCGAGTGCCGCGTACTCGAGCAAACGAAGCTCGGGCCGGCGCTGTTGGTTCGGGAATTGCCCGTGATGATTGTCCCGGACCGAGAAAAAAAGTTATAGCCACCAGGCCCGATTGGGTGGAATGCGTCCAGCATTTCGTGGGCCGTTAACACGAGTAGACTTGGATGATGTTGAAGACTTCGCACTTAGTAGTGTTTGCATTTAGCTGGCTGGCCTGGGCGGCCAGCATGGTGCAGGCCGAGACGGGGATCGAGTCCGAACAATTGGTTTCGCTGGCTATTGTGCCTGCCGAAGCGACGCTTTCCGGGAAAGGCGAATCCCGGCAATTCGTTCTGATTGGGACGTATCTTGACGGATTCACCCGCGACTTGACGACTCGAGGTAACTGGGAACTTTCCAATCCAGACGTGGGAGACTTGCCGACCAGTGGCACATTGGCCGCCCGCTCCACAGGAAACGTCACGCTCACGGCGCAGTTTGCGGGGCACACCGCTTCGTCGTCGGTACAGGTGAATGTGTCCGATGGCGAACGACCGTTCAGCTTTCAACGCGATATCGGCGCCATCCTGACGAAGCGGGGATGTAATACCACCGACTGCCACGGCACCGTAAAAGGACAGGGGGGGCTCAAGCTCTCCTCGAATGCCCTCGATGCGAAAGAGGACTATGGCTGGATCGTGGACGGAGGTACGTTTCAGGTACTGTCTGCGGAGTCAAAGGGCCCCAGGATTCCCCGCGTCGACAAGAAGAACCCCGAACAGAGCCTGATACTCACCAAGCCGACGGACACCGACCACGGCGGCGGTAAGCGATTCGACATTGGCAGTTCCGACTACCTCGCGATCCTGGATTGGATCCGCAGCGGCGCTCCTTATGGCGAGAACGCCGGCGGCGCTGCCGCTGTGGTGAAGGTCGATGTTTTTCCGCCCGAAATGGTGCTGGAAATGTCAGGTCAGCATCAACTGCTCGTAACCGCATATCTCTCCGACGGTAGCACTCAAGATCTCTCCGACCAGGTGATGTATGTTCCAACAGATCCGCAAGTGATCGAGGTCAGTGAAACGGGTGTCGTGAAGCCGCTCAAGCCCGGCGAGACTTCGGTTCTGATTCGTGCCGCCGGTTTTGCCGTTAGCACGCGAGTGGGCATTATTCAAGAGTCCGTCGCGGATTACCCGGAGGTCAAGAGCTGGAATTTCATCGACCGCTTCATCCTTGCCAAGTTGCGGAAGTTCAACATCGTACCCTCGGAAGTCTCATCGGACGCGGAATTTCTGCGGCGGATCTGCCTGGATCTGGCCGGGACCCTGCCGCCCCCCGAGCGCACTCGCGAGTTTCTCTCGAGCACGGACCCCGATAAGCGGAACCAGTTGATTGAGTCACTGCTTCAATCGCCCGAATATGTTGACTATTGGGGCTTTCTCTTCAGCGACCTGATGCGGGCCACATTCGTCGCCTCCAACAATGCAGCGATGACGCAGGCCTATGAAGACTGGGTTGTCAACAGCATCGCGGCCAACAAGCCTTATGACCAAATGGCTCGCGAGAAGATTGCAGCCACCGGGTATTCGGCGCCGGCCCGCAACTTGCAATATGTCGGCGAGTCTCTAGCGCCCGAGCAGATCATGGCCGAACATGTCCGGATCTTTTGGGGGAAGCGGTTGGATTGCGCGCAGTGCCATAACCATCCGTTCGAGATCTGGACTCAGAATCAGTTCTGGGGGCTGGCTGCTTATTACGGTGGCTTGGAAGAACTGCGGGGTAGCAAAGTATTCTTTGACCGGCTGGACCGCGACTGGGGTAAACCTGTAGCACACCCACGCACGGGCGAGAAGGTTCGGCCTGTGTTTTTTGACGGTACGCCGCTGCCAGCGGAGGAACACCTCAGCCCCCGATCCCGGCTGGCGGAGCAGATCATTGCCAGCCCAGAATTCGCGGAAACCGCAGTGAACCGTGTTTGGGGCTACCTGTTCGGTCGCGCGATTGTCGATCCCGTCGACGACTTTCGAGCCACAAATCCGCCCACCCACCCCGAACTGCTGGACGCCCTTGCGAAAGACTTCCGTGCTCACGGATACGACCTGAAGCAGCTCATCCGGACGATTGTGCAGTCGAGAACCTACCAGCTATCCGGCTCGCCCAATGACACGAACGGTGGTGATCGGATCAACTACTCGCGGGCGTTGCCGCGGCCCATGGAAGCGGCCGTGATGCTGGACGCGATTTCGAGCGCTACCGGAGTCGAGGAGCATTTCAAGTATCACGCGATGGCCGGAGGTCCGAATCAGGTGCCCGCGCCGGGCGCGCGGGCGATCCAAATGAATCCCGACCTCTGCCCGTCACAATTCATGGACGTTTACGGTCGATCGATGCGTAAACAAGCTCCGGTCGGTCCGCCCGAACCGACTTTGGCGCAGACGCTTCACATGTGGGCCGGGCAGACCTACACCGCAAAAATAGCTGAAAAAGGTGGACGGCTTGATACGCTGTTGGCCAATGGGGCGGCAGACGCCGCCATCATAGACGAATTCTACCTGGCGACGTTGATAAGACCACCGACGCACGAGGAGCAGTCGCAACTGCTTAGTATTCTTGCCAGGCGTCCAGATCGCCGCGAACAGACTCTGCAGGGATTCGTCTGGGCGCTGTTGTGCTCCGCTGAGTTTGCTACCAACCACTAACCAGAACCACGAGACGATGGCCACGATGAATTCCCAAACTCCCAACTGCGGTTGCCCACATCGGAGCCGGCGGTCTTTTCTGCGTGCAGGTTCGCTGAGTTTTTTGGGTCTAACGCTGGCGGACTACCTCCGTTATTCGGCCACGCCAGCGTTGGCGTCCGAGACGCCCCCTAAGGCGGGCGCGGTCATCTTGCTGTGGCTGGAAGGCGGGGTTAGTCACCTCGATACCTGGGATGTAAAGGCCAACTCCGGTTTTCGCACCATCCCCACAAATGCTGCGGGGGTACGGATTTCCGAGATCTTGCCGCGCATGTCCCAACACATGGACAAGATGTCGATCATCCGATCGATGAAGACCTTCGAAAGGAACCATCCTCAGGGGACGATCGAAACGCAGACCGGCCATCGCCCAAACCCGGCAATGAAGTTTCCCAGCCTGGGGTCGATTGTCTCCAAGGAGTTGGGTGGCCGGAATGACTTGCCCCCCTACGTGGTTGTGCCCACTCCTTCCGAGAACGACTTTTTCAATTATGAAGAGGCGTACAAGGCGGCGTTTCTTGGGCCTCAGTATGACAGCATGATCCTGCCCGATCCGAGCCAACCGGATTTCGCGGTTCCCGATCTGAGCCTGCCCAAGTCGATCACGACAGAGGCGATTGAAGACCGTCGGACGATGCTCTCCATCGTGGACAAGCACTACCGGTCCCGGGAGCACGACGCTCGCTTCAGTAAGATGGATGAGTTCCGCGAAACGGCGTTGCAGATGATACTCTCTCCGGATGTGAAGAAGGCGTTCGACCTTTCGCAGGAATCTGAAGAGACGCGAGACCGCTACGGACGTGATCGCGTTGGACAGAGCGTCCTTCTGGCTCGCCGGCTGGTAGAAGCCGGTTGCCGCTTCGTGACTGCCGCCGGCTACCGGCACGGCGAATGGGATACGCATGGCAAAAACGAGGAGCGGCTGCGTGACAAACTGGCACCTCGTCTGGATCAGAGTCTTTCCGCCTTGCTTGAGGACCTCCAGCAGCGGAATTTGCTGGAGTCAACCGTGGTAATAGCCACCGGGGAATTTGGTCGCACGCCCGAAATCAATCCCGGCCGCGGTCGGGATCATTGGCCCGATTGTTGGTCACTGGTCATGGGCGGTGGGGGCATACAAGGCGGACGAGTCATCGGGGCCAGCGATGAGCGAGGAGCTTACGTTGCCGAACGGCCGGTTTCCATCGGTGACGTCTACGCGACCATTTACAAAGCCTTGGGAATCGACTGGGCCAAGTCCTACATCACACCGATCGGGAGGCCGGTTTACATTGCCAACGGCTTCGATGATCAGGCAGGATCCCCCATTGCCGAGTTGATTTGACCCACCGTATCAAATCGGCGTTTCGCTCTTGCGCTACAAGCGCGTGGCGCTGGCCAGTGTGTTCAAACGTTTATCCGTCGCTCTTAGAGTCGGGCATCAAGAGGTGGGCGTGAATGGCCGCGGCGGCGCGGCGGCCCGCACCCATGGCGGAGATCACCGTGGCCCCTCCCGTTACGATATCGCCGCCAGCAAACACATGTGGCCGAGAAGTGGTCAACGTCTCGGGATCGGCTGCGATGTAGCCGCGAGCATCCGTCGCCAATTCAGGTGTCGAGGCTTGGATCAAGGGATTGGCACCGGTGCCGAGTGCCATCACAGCAATCTCTGCGGGAACCTCGAACTCCGAGTCCGCGATCGGCTGCACACGCCGACGCCCCGACCGGTCTGGGGGCCCTGGCTCCGTACGGATACATTGGATCGAACGCAGCAGGCCCTGTTCGTTTCCGACAAAGGCCTTGGGGACGGTCTCTGTCAGAAACTCGACTCCCTCCTCGCGGGCATGTTGAATCTCTTCGCGCCGTGCGGGCATTTCCACTTCGGATCGGCGGTAGATTAAGAGGGCACGAGCGGCTCCCAATCGTAGGGCCGTGCGCACGGCATCCATGGCGGTGTTTCCTCCCCCCACAACGGCTACCGTTCGCCGGCGACAGTCAAACACCGGTTCATCATAGTCGGGAAACTGATCCGCACGCATCAGATTGATGCGTGTCAGGAATTCGTTCGCCGAGTAGACACCGGCCAGATGCTCACCGGCTACGCCCAGAAATTTCGGAAGCCCCGCGCCGGTGGCGATGAAGACCGCTTGATATCCCTCGGTCCCCAACAACTCATCGATCGTCACCGTCTTGCCAATCACAACATTGGTTTCAAAGGCAACACCGAGTCGCCGCAGATTCTCAATCTCGGCCCGGACAATCTCTTTAGGGAGCCGAAACTCTGGGATCCCGTAGATCAGAACTCCCCCGGGCTCGTGGAGTGCCTCAAACACGGTAACGGCATGGCCTCGTTGTGCGAGATCCCCCGCAGCGCTTAACCCGGCAGGACCGCTGCCGACAATGGCCACGCGTTTGCCCGTTGTGGGCACCTTGGCTGCCTGGGTATGCACGCCATGCTCACGTTCGTAGTCGGAAACAAAACGCTCCAGGTAGCCGATGCCTAAGGGGGCCAATCGCTTGCCTAAAATACAGGCCCCTTCGCATTGATGCTCCTGGGGACAGACACGCCCCGTAATGGCCGGCAGAACGTTGTCCTCCCGCAGTTTTGCCGCGGCCGCTAGAAGGTCGCCCGCAGCAATCAATGCTACAAAGTCCTTGACCTTCACCCCCACGGGACAACCCTGGGTGCAACGGGGATGCGTGCATTCCAAGCAACGCAATGCCTCTTGGTGTGCTTGAAGCACCGATAGTCCCAGATTCACCTCGGAAAAATTGTGCGATCGTTCGTCCGCAGGCTGCGCGGGCATGGACTGGCGTGGCAGGGACATTCGCGCTTTGGGGCTTAGATCATTCATAGGCTGCGCCGCCGTTAATGGGCCTCGCTATTGGGAGGAGTGTTTGGATTCACCAAAATCTCCGGGTGTCGCTCGGCCAGCCTGCATTGCTCCGCTACCCATTGCATGTCCCAATCCGGATGTTGCTCGAACCGCCGTAACGATTCTTGTTCCATCTCACGATAGGCTCGATTGCGTTGTGCCAACAGGTCATAATCAACTTGATGCGCATCGAACTCGGGCCCATCCACACAGGCAAATCGTGTTTGATGGCCCATGACCACGCGGCAGCCTCCACACATACCCGTCCCGTCCACCATGATGGCGTTGAGACTCACACGAGTAAGTATACCGTGGGGGCGGGTCATATCCGCCACCGCCCGCATCATGCCAATGGGGCCGACCGCCAATACCAAATCGATTTTCGGCTCCGACTTCATAACTTCGTACAGGGCGTCGGTCACGAGCCGTGGGCCCGGGCGGCTACCGTCATCGGTCGTTACGATCAGCAATTGGCTCGCCGCCCGCATCTCATCCTCCATGATCAGAAGCGATGCGGTGCGCGCACCGATGATCGCCACAACGCGGGTCCCCGCCCGCAGCAGTCCCAACGCCGTGGGGTATGCAATCGCCGTCCCGACTCCTCCGCCGATCACGACCACGGTCCCGTACCGATGCAACTGGGACGGATTTCCCAAGGGACCTACGACATCGCGAATCGGCTGGCCGTCCGCAAGGCGATTCATGAGCTTGGTTGTCTTGCCCACGCCCTGGACAATCAAGGTTATCGTTCCGGCCACCGGGTCGGCGTCGGCGATGGTCAGTGGAATGCGTTCCCCGTGGTCATGGACCCGCACAATCACGAACTGCCCCGGTTGAAATTTCTGCGCGACTCGGGGCGCCCGAATCTGAAACCGCTTGATATCCGGAGCGAGCCACTCGCAGCGCTCAATCAGAAACATGGACCTCCTCCCTCCGTCCCGTGCCGAATCCAAAGTCCATCCGGACTCAGAATTGGGCCAACTCATCGCCAAGCGTAGCGGATGCCGAGCGTTTCGCGTCATTAGCTTAATTTCACCAGCAAATGCTGGGCCGCCTGGCCACAATACCCCAGGACGCCAGCCATGAGACGGCGTTGTCCGTTGGCCGTCTTCCGGCCAACTTGGAGCGTCACTCGATCAACCTTACAGGGACGGCACGGAAATTGCCGGCACCAATGTCTTAGAAGCGGACGTTGGCTGCCAAGTCTGGATTGGCCGCGCTTCCTGGTGCCGGGTAGCGAGACGGGTTGGGACGTTCGCTCCTCGGCAGCGGGCGCGCGCCTACTCCTCGGTGTGTGCGGTTGGAGCTAGACTGGGCGGATATGCACAGGTGGAATTGCCATGTCCAACAGTGATCGACCGTTAGCGAACATTTTGGGACAGCTTTCCTTTTCTGCTGGGTTGCCGGACCGAGTGCTGCAGCAACTGGCTGAGGGGGCTGTGGTTGAGAAACATCCCCCGGGGAGCATCGTATTTCGTGAGGGGAGTTTGAATCCGAACTTCTACCTCGTGATCCGGGGGCGAGCTGCTTTGGAAATGTGTGTGCCAGCGCGAGGGTGTCGACGACTGTTGGTGCTCGGGCCGGGTGACATGATGGCTTGGTCGGCCATCTTGGGGTCCGCACGGATGACCGCAACGGCGGTCGCCCTGGATGAGTTGGAGCTGGTGGTCGCCCCGGCGGAGCATGTCGAGCGAATCTGCGAGGCGGATCATGACGTGGGTTATCTGTTGATGCAGCGTATTGCGTCTGCTTTGGCCAAACGTTTATTGGCGACACGCTTGCAGCTCATGGATGTTTATTCGCATGATTCTCAGGACCAACCTGCCGCCGCTGGCTCAGGGGACGATGGACCGTGACCAACCGAGTAACAACCACCCAAGAAACCAAGGCGACGACGGACGCCGTTCGACTCCTGCCGCGAGACCGCTTGGCCGACCTGTTTCATGCGTTGACCGCCCGCGGGTACCAAGTGATTGGCCCACGCGTGGACCAGGGAGCGATCATCTATGATCAGCTCACTTCAGTCGAGGAGTTGCCGCGCGGTTGGACCGATGAACAGGGGCCGGGCTATTACCGATTGAAACGCCGTGAGGACGACGATGCCTTTGGCTATGTCGTGGGGCCCCACAGCTGGAAACGCTATTTATTTCCGCCGTTGGTGACCTTAGCTCGCATTGAACGCGACGGCGAGGACTGGCACATTGAGTCGCAGCCGGAATCGCCTGTCAAACGAGCCTTTCTCGGCGTGCGGGCCTGTGAATTGGCTGCCATAGCGGTCCAAGACCGAGTTTTTCTCTCGCAAGCATATGTCGATCCCATCTACCAGGCACGGCGCGAGTCGGTCTGCTTGATTGCCGCGAATTGCACGCAGGCGGCTGCCACATGTTTTTGCACGAGCATGGACACTGGGCCGCGCTGCCGCAGCGGATTCGATCTGGCGATTACGGAAATCGCGGCCGGTTACATCGTGGAGGTCGGCAGTGAACTCGGCGCGAGCCTTGCCGCTGACTTACCATTACGCCCCGCGAGTCCGGAGGACCAGGCCGACGGGGAGGCGGCCCGCGCGAGGGCGGTGGCGCAGATCGAGCGTACGTTGGATACGCATGACATTCGTGCGCTGCTGATGAACAACCTCGACCATCCGCAATGGGATGATGTTGGCCAGCGTTGCCTGTCATGCACCAATTGTACGATGGTGTGCCCCACCTGTTTCTGCTGCTCAGTGACCGAGGTTGGCGATTTAACGGAGCAACACATCGAGCGTCAGCGGCAGTGGGATTCCTGTTTTCATCCCGACTTCAGCTATATCAATGGGGGCCAGGTACGCGGCCAGGTGCGATCGCGGTACCGCCAATGGCTGACGCACAAGTTGGCAACATGGATCGACCAATTTGACGTATCCGGCTGCGTCGGCTGCGGGCGCTGTATCACGTGGTGCCCAGTGGGGATCGATCTGACGGAGGAGGTCGCGGCGATTCGCGGCAATCCATCATGAGCCACCAAGGTACCGTTGTCCCACCGCATCCTTGGGTGCCGCATCGAGCGATGATCCGCCGCTTTTGCGCGGAAATACCGGATGTCAGCACGTTGGACATTCGACTCTTTGATGATGCAGAGCGCAGCCGCTTTGATTGCCAGCCTGGTCAGTTCAACATGCTGTATGTGCCCGGCGTCGGCGAGGCCGCGATCAGCGTGAGCGGACCGGGTCTGGAACCCGGAGATTGGGCACATACGATTCGCCGCGCCGGGGCGGTCACTCGCGAGCTGACCCGTCTACCGGTCGGTGCCACGATCGGCCTCCGCGGCCCCTACGGCCGCGGTTGGCCATGCGCTGCGGCGATGGAGCGGGATGTGCTCATCATCGCTGGCGGCATTGGCTTGGCACCCTTACGACCACTCGTTCGATATTTCTTGTCCAATCCCAGCGCCGCGCGTTGCGTGCGACTGTTATACGGCAGTCGCAGTCCGGACCATCTGTTGTTTGCGGAGGAAATCGACCGTTGGAGGGCTCTCGGTCTGGATGTTGACATCACCGTCGATCGTGCCTCACTTGGTTGGCAAGGAAATGTCGGAGTGGTGCCTATGTTGGTCGATCGCCTACATCCGCTCGATCCGACCCGGACTGAGGTCTATCTATGCGGGCCGGAAGTGATGATGCGATACACCACGCGGGCATTGTTGCAGCGCGGGGTCGAGGCGTCCCACATCTGGCTCTCGGTCGAGCGAAACATGCAATGTGCCGTGGGGCTGTGCGGACATTGCCAACTGGGACCGGCTTTTGTTTGCCGCGACGGTCCGGTGTTTTCCTACGAACATGTGGCGCCGCTGTTGTACACGGAGGATCTATGATGGCCCGTGTGCGCCCCAAATTGGCCGTGTTCAAGTTCGCCTCTTGCGACGGTTGCCAATTAACACTCCTGGATGCCGAGGATCATCTGCTCGAAGTCGCTGGGCAGGTGGATATCTGTTATTTTCTGGAGGCAACCAGTCGGGTGGTGGATGGCCCGTACGACTTGGCGCTCGTCGAAGGTTCCATCACCACTGCACACGACGCCGCACGCATTCGCGAGGTGCGCCGCAACGCAAGATTCTTGATCACCCTGGGGGCGTGTGCCACGGCTGGTGGCATTCAGTCGCTGCGGAATTGGGGCAATCTGCCCGAATTTCTGCAGGCGGTCTATGCTCGGCCGGAGTACATTCAGACCTTGGCCACGTCCACCGCGATTGCCGCGCATGTCTCTGTCGACTTTGAATTGCGCGGATGTCCTATCAACAAGGCACAACTGCTCGACGTGCTGCGAGCTTTTCTGGCCGATCGACGTCCGAATGTCCCCAAACACAGTGTGTGCTTAGATTGCAAGCGGCATGGCACGGTTTGTATCATGGTGGCCCAGGGGGTCCCTTGCATGGGACCGATTACACAAACGGGCTGTGGAGCCCTCTGCCCCAGCTACGATCGCGGATGTTATGGCTGTTATGGGCCCTGCGAGCAATCCCAGGGAGAAGCGTGGGGCAGGTCGTTGGTCCGGTCTGGGCAGCCGGTTCCAACGGTTCTTCACCAGCTGCGCAGCTTCAATGCCGGCGCCGAAGATTGGCGTCAGGCCGGTGACTCGCTGGACAATTGCGCGTCCACCGCAGGACCAGCCAGGACGGAGGAGCCACGGTCATGACTGAGGAAAGGGTGATTCACGTCGAGGCCTTGGCGCGCGTCGAAGGTGAGGGCGCGCTGACGATTCGCGTCCGTGACAAACGGGTGGAAGAGGTGCAGTTGAGGATCTTTGAGCCCCCTCGGTTGTTCGAGGCCTTTTTACGCGGCCGACGCATTGAAGAGGTGCCCGATATTACGGCCCGCATCTGCGGCATTTGCCCCGTTGCGTACCAGATGAGTACGGTGCATGCGTTGGAAGCGGCCTTAGACGTCACGGTCCCGAGATCCATCCGACAATTGCGTCGGCTGCTCTACTGCGGAGAATGGATTGAGAGTCACGCCCTGCACATGCACCTGTTACAAGCGCCAGATTTCCTGGGATACGACAGCGGGTTGAGCATGGCGCAAGACTTTCCTCGTGAAGTGACGCGAGGATTAACCATCAAGAAATATGGCAACGAGATCCTCGAAGTGCTAGGAGGTCGTGCTATCCATCCCGTCAACGTCGCCGTCGGTGGTTTTCATCGCTTGCCTCGGCGAGAGGAACTCACCGCGCTGCTTCCTCACCTTCAAGAGGGGCTTGCGCTATCCATCGAAGTGGCAAGCTGGGTGTCCCGATTGAATTTCCCCGCATTCACTCCTAGTTACGAATGGGTCGCGCTCGTGCACCCGGACGAGTACCCCATGAATGAGGGTGTCATTACATCCCGCACGGGGGAAGCGTGGCTCGTCAACGACTACGAAACCGCCTTTGAGGAAATCCATCTCCCCCACACCACGGCGTTGCAGTCCCGGCGTTCCGGTCGCGGGACGCCATATTTCGTGGGTCCGATCGCCCGACTCAATCTCAATTGGGACCGCCTGCATCCGATCGCACGCCAGACCGCCGATGGTTTGGGCATCGCTTGGCCGACCAGTAATCCGTTTCATGGCATCGTCGCCAGGGCCCTGGAGGTCATCCATGCCTTTGCCGAGTCTATCGAATTGATTCAACACTACCAGCCGACGATCCCAGCCCGACAGGAGTATTCCCTGCGCGATGCGGAAGGCTGCGCCGCGACCGAGGCTCCCCGAGGACTGCTGTACCATCGCTACCGCATAAACCGCGAAGGAACGGTCGATTTTGCCAAGATTGTCCCCCCGACATCTCAGAATCAAGCCCAAATCGAGGAAGACCTGCGCTCATGGGTCACCACGTTACTCGATCACGACGATCGACACATCGCGCAACAATGTGAATTTCTGATCCGCAACTACGATCCCTGTATCAGCTGCGCGACTCACTTCTTACGAGTCACGATTGACCGACGGGAGGAATCATGCAGTCCTCCGTAAACACGTCGCATACCACCCTCGTTGGGGTTGGTAGCGCACATGGTGATGACCAGGTCGGTTGGCTCGTATTGCGCGAGATTGAGCCGCATGCGCCGAGCGACATCCGCATCGTATATGCGAGAACCCCGGTCGATGTGTTGCATGTTCCGGCCACTTCGCGATTGGTCGTTGTGGACAGCTGCCTGGGGGCCGGAGCGGAAGGGACCATACATCACTGGAGGTGGCCCGACGTGCCGGCCCTGGTCCAAAGACCCCGAAACAGCCACGATTGGGATCTGTTCGAAGTCTTGCGACTCCAGGAAATGCTCCGGCCGGCTCCCGCCGCGTCCAGCACGCCCGCTGCCGCAGTGTCCGTTTGGGGCATCGAAGTCGCGTTATCCCAGCCCAGACAGACTGTTGCGCCGCACCTCTCCGAGGCACTCCGCCCCGCGATTCGCACGGCGGCACTACAGATTCTCGGGGAGCTGTGTCATGCATGAAATGTCAATCGCGCGGTCCCTCGTGGTACAAGTCATCGATCTAACCCGCGATCAGCCGGGGCAATCGTTGTCCTCTGTGCGGGTGCGGGTGGGTGAATTGGCGGGCGTGGAACCGCAATTGCTGTTGGCCGCCTGCGAGATGTTGGCGGAGGAATCCGCGATCGCCAATACTCGATGGGAGATCCTCTCGCAGCCCCTATTGGCTAGCTGTGAGTTGTGCGGCGAAACGATCGAGATTCGCGGATTCTGTTTCGCCTGCAACCACTGCGGTAGCACATCCGTGCGAGTGACCTCGGGTGATGCCGTCATCCTGGAACAAATTACTATGGTCGCAATGCAGGCCGCCGCTGAGGATCGGGAAAGGTAAGAGGGGATCAGAGGGGATATGGAAGAGGGGGAGAGAATTGGCACGCAGAGACGCAGAGTTTTGAAAATGGAGATGCAGAGAGCGAGATGCAGAGTATCAGATGCAGAGTGACAGGTTGGAGAAACCCATGACACAGGCCACCCATCATCCGGCTGAGCGGGTGATCATTGTGCAACGGGATGTACAGCAGTCGGCACGACTGGTCGCCGACGTGTTTCGGCAAGCGATGCGATCGCGGGGCACGTTTGTGGTCAATTTGCTCTCATCGCCGGGCGCGGGCAAGACCACGCTACTGCAAGCCACGGCCCAACATTGGCGGACGGAAGAGGCGCGTAGTGATGATCGTCGCTACCGCATGGCGGTGCTCGTCGGCGACATTGCCACAGATCGCGATGCTCAACGATTGGCTCCGTACGCGACGGTGGCCCAGTTGACGACCGGGGGGGCATGTCACTTGGATCTCTCACTCGTGCAACGTGGCTGGGATGCTATGCAGCAGCCGGCTTGTGAATTCCTGTTCCTCGAAAACGTGGGCAATCTGGTTTGTCCAGCGGCGCACGACCTGGGGGAACACCTGCGAGTGATTTTGCTGAGCACCACCGAAGGGGACGACAAGCCCGCTAAGTATCCGAAGGCCTTTCGAACCAGTCAGGGGATGGTCATTAGCAAGACGGATCTGCTTCCTCACGTCCCGTTTTCTTGCGACGCGGCGGTGGCGGACGCGCGCCGGCTTCAACCAGATCTAGCGGTATTCCCGGTCAGCGCCTTGCAGCCAACGGGAATCGCGGCTTGGTGTCAATACTTGGTCGATCAACGGACAAAGTTTCTCAATGGCCACACGATTAATTCGACGTAGTTCATCGGCTACGACGGCACGCGAATGTTGGCGACTGCTGATCCGCGGCCGCGTGCAGGGTATCGGTTTTCGTCCCGCAATCGCCCGAACGGCGCAACAATTTGATGTGCAGGGATTTGTCCGTAATACGCCGTTAGGTGTGGAGATCCTGGTACACGGCTCGGCGGCTTCTGTGCAGGCGTTCTTGCGAGTCTGGCAACAACACCTACCGATGGCTGCGGTTCTGGAGGATGTGACCATTCAGGCCCTGCCTGGTGACTCGTCCGCATCGGCTGGTTTCTTCATCGTCGACAGTGACACGCACGGGCCGATGGTTGCTCATCCGCCATTGGACGTGCGCACCTGTGATCCATGCATTGCAGAGACGCTAGTGGCGTCCGACGATCCCCACGCCACGCGACGGTCGGGCTATGCATTCACGAGTTGTACCGAGTGCGGACCACGCTATACGATCGTGGCCTCTTTGCCCTTTGACCGACTGCGGACGACCCTACGGGACTTTGCCTTGTGTGAGTCCTGTGCACGCGAGATGATCGACGTTCAAGACCGTCGATTTCACAGTCAAACCAACAATTGTCCCGCGTGTGGCCCGCGGCTATGGGCCATGGATCCTGTGGATGGGGCCGTGTGGCATCATGTGCAGGCCGTGGAGCGAGCAGCCCAAGCCGTTCGCGCCGGCAGTGTTTTGGCCCTGAAGGGGCTCGGGGGCTATCAGTGGCTGGTTGATGCGACCAACCCCGTCGCGGTAGCGCGACTGCGACAGCTCAAGAGGCGACCCAGTAAGCCGTTTGCCATCATGGTTCCCGATGTACATGCCGCCGCTCGCTGGGCCCAGCTTTCGCCAGCCCAATGCGCGACGCTGACACATCCCGTGAATCCGATCGTCATTGTGCGGCAACAGCCAACGGCGGATCTGCCGCGGGAGGTCACATCGGGGCTGTCCACCGTGGGGATCATGTTGCCAACAACACCGCTTCACGCCTTGCTGCTGCGCGGCGCCGATCGGCCGCTGATTGTGACTAGCACCAACCGAGAGGGCGAGCCGATGGAGTATCGACCGACGCCCGGCGGTTCATCCGTTGTGTGGGCGTCGGACTTGGTGCTGGATCACGATCGCCCCATCGCCCGGCCGTTGGATGATAGCGTGGTGCAAGTGGTGGGTGATCACACGATGAGTCTGCGAAATGCACGTGGCTTGGCCCCCTTGCCCCTTAGCCTACCTGTCGAAGATACCCTGTTGGCCTTGGGCGGTGAAATGAAATCGGCCTTCGCGGTCGCCGATCGCCAACGAGCGTATTTGGGGCCGCACCTTGGCGATCTTGGGAGCGTCGCGGGGCAAAGCCGGTATTTGGAGCAGTTGGACGCGTTTCAACGTTTGACGGAAACATCCAACCCGGTGTGGGTCGTGCATGACGCGCACCCCGACTATTTCACGACACACCTGGCCCAAAATTGGAAGCAGACGCGGCCAGTCTCTATCATACCCGTTCAGCATCATCACGCTCATATTGCGGCAGGCATGTTGGAAGCGGGTTGGCTGGATCGTACGGTCCTTGGAGTTGCCTGGGATGGCACCGGATACGGCACCGACGGACAGGTGTGGGGGGGCGAGTTCCTGATCTGCCGCGCAGCGGATTTCCAACGAGTGGGTCGACTCCGGCCGTTTCCTCTTGTTGGCGGCGAATGGGCCGTGACTCAACCGTGGCGAGTGGCCTTGGCTCTTGTACATGAAGCGGCCGGCCACGAGGCGGCGAGATGCCTGAATTTTCCGGCAGTCGACACGTTGCGTCAGCATCAAGTGCGTACGTTGTTAGCCCAACAGTATCCCTGTCAATTGACGACGAGCATGGGACGTTTATGCGATGGAGTGGCGGCGATCCTGTTGGACCTATCCGATGCCACCTTCGAGGCCGAACCAGCGATGCGTTGCGAGTCGATCTGCGATCCCGGAGAAAAAGGACGCTACCCGTTTCCAATCGAAATGTGGGAACTGGATTGGCGGCCTCTAGTCCGGGCTCTCCTCAAGGACCGAGCTGAAGGGGTATCTGCTGCACGGATGGCCACGCGATTTCACCGTGCTCTTGTCGGCGGAATTGTAGACATGATGCATCAATACCCCACACTGCCACTGGTCATGTCGGGGGGCGTCTTTCAAAATGGTTTTCTGCTTGCCGCGTTACGTGAGGCACTGATGGAGTGGCCACCTGGCATCCACTGGCCCGGATGGATTCCGGTCAATGACGGCGGGCTGGCGGTTGGTCAGCTGGCGGTGGCGGCCGCTAAGCTCGCGGGAAACAAGCTCGCGGGACACGCACGGCTAAAGGGTTAACGCGCGCCTTCACTGGTGACTGGAACTGAATCATGTGCTTGGGAATTCCCGGACGCGTTGTACGGTGGCTGGAGCCTGTGGGAGTTGGGGCGAGCGCCGAAGTTGCCTTTGGTGGCGTGAGCAAGGTTTGTCATATGGCCTGTGTCCCTGATGCGCGGGTGGACGACTATGTCCTGGTGCACGCGGGGGTAGCCATCTGTCGGATCGATCAGGTGGAAGCGGAGCGTATTTTGAACGACCTGCGAGCCCTGGCGGAGATGGCAGACGATGAGATACTTGGATGAATTCCGCGATCCGCGTCTCGCCGCGGACCGGTTGAGCCGTATTCGCCGTACGGCAACGCGTGTTTGGACATTGATGGAGGTTTGTGGTGGTCAGACTCATAGCCTCGTGCGGCATGGTATCCCGGAGGCACTAGCCGGATGCGTGGAACTCATCCACGGTCCTGGGTGTCCGGTTTGCGTGACGAGCGAAGCCCTGGTGGATCGCGCGCAAGCCCTGGCCCGGCAACCTGAAACTCTATTGACCACCTTTGGCGACATGCTGCGGGTGCCTGGCACGTATGGAACTCTCTTGGACGCGCGACGCGATGGAGGAAATGTGCAGTCCGTGGCGTCCCCGTTGGATGCGGTGGAGTTGGCTCAACGGAACCCACATTTCCAGGTCGTCTTTTTTGCGGTTGGCTTCGAGACGACCGTGCCCGCGTCGGCCCTGGCCGTCCTCCAGGCGTCTGAGCGGCGGATCGAAAATTTCAGCCTGCTGGTGGCCCATGTACGTGTGCAGCCGGCAATGGAACTCCTATTGCAACAGGCCGATTGTCGCGTGCAGGGCTTGTTGGCGGCTGGTCATGTCTGCACCGTCGTCGGCTATGAGACTTACAACAGTCTTGTCTCCGCTTATGGGGTGCCGATTGTGGTAACGGGCTTTGAGCCTGTCGACCTGTTGGAGGGTATTCTCGCTTGTGTCGTTCAATTAGAAACCCATTCCGCGCGGCTGGAAAATTGTTACGCCCGTACGGCAAAATTGCAGGGTAATCCGGTGGCCCAGCAACTGATTGCCAGCGTTTTCGAGCCATGCGATCGCGCGTGGCGGGGGCTCGGGACAATTCCCGCAGGCGGCTGGAAGCTACGTGCTCCCTGGAGATCCTTCGATGCCGAGCGGCGGTTTCCCCAGGCCCCTGTTGGTTTGCCGATCGTCGAAGCGTTGTCTCACCGATGTCGTGCGTCGGATGTGCTCGTGGGACGGCTGGCGCCCCGCGACTGTCCGGAATTTGGAGGCTCATGCCGGCCGGATTCGCCGCTGGGGGCGCCCATGGTGTCCAGTGAGGGGGCGTGCGCGGCGTACTATCATCACGCGCCTTCCCCACCCCATCGTGCCCCCTCACAGGACGAGTCATGAAAGATGAATCACCGCGGATTTCCTGTCCAACGGCCAGTCCCCCCGCGCCCGTCGTCACTCTCGCGCACGGAGAAGGAGCGAGACTGTCTCGAGAATTGCTCCAACAGCACGTCGCCAGGTATTTGCACGATCCGGAACTGCTGTTCAGAGGAGACGCGGCGGTGTTGCCACCTCTGTCGGGCAACCTGGCATTTACGACTGACAGCTTTGTCGTATCGCCGCTATTTTTTCCGGGGGGGAGCATCGGCAGTCTCGCCGTGTATGGGACGTGCAACGACCTGGCCGTTAGTGGAGCGCAACCGCGTTATTTGAGTCTCAGCCTGATTCTTGAAGAGGGCTTGGGACTCGAGACCTTAGATCACGTGTTGGCGGATGTCCATACTGCCGCCGCAGTCGCCTCGGTTTCCGTCGTCACCGGCGACACCAAGGTGGTGCCACGCGGCGCGGCCGATTGTCTCTACATCAACACGGCCGGTATCGGTGAACTGCGGGGCCCGGACTGGCCCGGTCCCGGATCCTTGCAACCGGGAGATGCCTTGATCGTATCGGGTCCCGTGGGACGTCACGGTGTCGCTATCTTAGCAGCCCGCGATCAACTAGGGTTCTCGCCAACTCCTCGCAGTGACTGCGGGCCGCTATGGCCCGCGATCGAGGCACTGAAAAGCAACCAGATTCAACTCCGCGCCACACGCGATGCAACGCGCGGGGGCCTAAGCGCGGTGCTGCATGAGTGGGCGATGGCCAGTGGCTGCACGTTGCGTGTGGACGAGGCGTGTGTACCGGTCAGCGATGACGTGCGCGGCGTCTGCGAATTGCTGGGATTGGACCCTCTGCATAGTGCCTGTGAAGGAACCATGGTGCTGGGTTGTGCGCCGTGCGACGTGCCGCGCGTGTTGGCCTGCCTGCAGACGCCCACGCTCCATCCACAATCTTCGGTCATTGGAGAGGTACTCCCGCGCGGAACTTCACCGGTCACCATCCGTCGCGGACTCGGTCGCGAAGTGGCGCTCGTCGAACCATTAGGTGCCCTGTTCCCGCGGATTTGCTGACGCGTGCCCAGCAGGTCAACTAGCCAAAAAAGGTCGGTACTTCGCCAACTCCCAGGCTCCGCCTGGTAAGTATTTAGCCTGCTGGCCTTGCGGAATTTTTAGCCACAGAACAATCACCAAGGGCCACCGGACTCATCAGCCGGAGACCGCCATTACCGAGAACCGGAAATCTTAGGCCACTAGAGACGTCCTGTTCCACTAGAATGGTAGTCGCCCCAGCCTCCCCAACAGGTGTTGTACTCACGAGGTGCGTTTCTCACAAAGGCGTGCTTTTCATATACGTATGCTTTTCTGGCTCCCTCCCCGCAAGGGGGAGGGAGCCAGATCGGGTGATCGAGGACGATTGAGCGTGATTGAGCGTGATCGCATGGAACAGGATTTCCGGTTCGCGATCTTAGCCCCAGGTTATCCAGCGCTGCTATTCCGGAATGGTCAACCGAACGCTGGGTCGTTTTGGCTAATGAAAGGCACTCCACGCACCGCCGGCGCGCTGAAGTCGTGCTTCGCCTGGGAACGAGATAAAACTACAAGGACGAAACGCAAGCGAGTGTGTCGCACCCAACTGAGGGTGATGCGGCGATCGACGTGAGTGCGGACGCATCCCGATGTCTAGGCCGGGCGCCGATGAATAGGCCCCTGGTCCCGTTGGACTCACTCGCGTGCTCACCGAGCGCCTCGCCCGTGGAGCGAGTGAATTAAGCCGACGCTCAACAGGGTCGCGCAGC
>SXHS01000339.1 GCA_005773145.1 Planctomycetaceae bacterium
GTATCCAAATAGGGATCAATAGGGATGTTGTCCGTGCCGCGTGGGGATATCGGGGCGCGGTGCTCGTTGCCGTTTCATGGAGGAGGAAGACCCATGTTAGTTCTCAGCCGCAAGCCTGAACAGTCGATCGTGCTGGACAACCGCATTCGGATTCATGTGTTGCAGGTGCGGGGAAACACGGTCCGCTTGGGTATCGAGGCGCCCCCTGAGGTCACTGTTTTGCGTTCGGAACTCATGTCGCGGGGCGGGTCCGCGGGTCGGCGGACCGGGCCCGATGGAACACAGCGATTCTCGATCGCGGCACCAGGCGGCCTTCCGAGCATCATGCGGTGACAATTAGGCTGGGGATTTGCTTGCAATCCCAACCTATGGCTGGGGTGCTAGCCGAATTGCCGTTACCATCATGATCACGCCAAATCAGCCCGATGGGGCGTCCCCGCCACCGCCATTGGGATTATCAACTTCAGCCCTCGTGTTGCTGACGGCAGCCCTTTGGGGTGGGACAGCGGTCGCCATTAAGTACTCCGTGGATACGCTGCCACCGGTTGCGGTGGCTGCGATTCGGTTCGGCTTGGCTGCCGTTTTCCTGGCCGGTTGGTGCGGTCTGTACCGGCATCGCATTGGCCTGCGATGGGACCAAGTGCCGGCTGCTCTTACGATCGGCATTATGCTGTTTATCCAGATCAGTCTGTTCAATATTGGCGTGCATTGGTCCAACGCATCGCACGGCACGCTCCTGATCAACACGTATGTCATCTGGGTCGTGGCAATCGAGCACTTCGCGACCAAGGGGGACCGCATGACTCTCATGAAGTCCTCCGGCCTGTGCCTGGCAGGACTTGGTGCCGCGTTAGCCGTACTGCTCTCCGCTCGAGCACCGACGCTGGGCGTAGCAGGAAACGCCCCTAGCGTCGTCGGCGATATCGCGTTGGTCGTGAGTGCAGCAGTGCTGGGGATTAAGATGGTCTATACCAAGGCCTCGGTGCATCACGTAGAACCAACGGTGTTGATGTTCTGGCAGCATACCATCGGCACTGTGTTGTTCGTGCTCTACAGCTATTGCTATGAACCACTCAGCACCCTGACCTGGAGCGCCTTCACGATTCCCACCATTCTGTCGCTGTTTTATCAAGGCATCTTGGTGGGAGGCATTTGTTTCGCCTTGCAGGCCATTTTGTTGCGTCGGCACTCAGCGACGCAGATTTCGGTGTTCAGCTTTTCCACCCCCTTATTCGGCGTGATGGCCGCCATCATTGGCCGGAACGAACCATTGTCCCCGTGGCTGTTAATGTCAGGCGTGTGTGTTGCCGCGGGGACCTATTTGGTGAATCGGCGAGCGACTAGTTGATGTGTCCCGACTCCACATCGACCACTACCTTGCCGATGTGCTGTTGCGCCTGAAGATAGCGGTAGGCGGCGGGAACATCCGACCAGGGAAATACTCGATCGACGATGGGGCGGATCTGAGAGCTGGCCAATGCCGACAACATCGAGTGGAACTCTTCCGTGGATTCCATATAAATACCTCGCATGGAGATCTGGTGCCGAATGAGGTCAAAGACATTGATCTGGCTTTCGGTCCCCGCTAAGACACCAATCACCGCCACGCGGGAACCATAGCGACACGCTTGCAGCGATTGGTGCAGTGACGGTCCACCCGCTACTTCCACAACGACATCCACACCGCCACCCGTCGCGCGGCGCAAGTCGCGTGGCCAGTCGGCGTCACGGTAATCGAAGGTGTGCTCAATCCCCAACTCCTGCCGGGCCCAATCCGCCTTGGATGAGTGCGCGCTGCTCAAGGCAACGCGAGCTCCCGCCAAGCGGGCGAACTGTGCGGCAAAGAGCGACACGCCGCCGGTTCCATGCACGAGCACCCATTCCCCAGGCCGCGTTCGACCATGAGTGACGACAGCGGCCCAGGCCGTCAGGGCCGCGACCGGCAGCGTGGCGGCTTCGCTGGGTGTCAGCTTGGGGGGACAGATCCCCAGGGCCGCAGCCGGATAGACCACCGACTGGGCCAGCACCCCGTCAACACCCTGGCCGCCGACAAACGTGGCGGCCCAGTCGCGCCGCAGCGAACCGGCCGGCCAACAGCGAAAGGGCGCGTTAACAACCCGATCACCCGGCTTGAGCGACGTCACATGACGGCCGACGGCCGCCACGACTCCGGCCAGATCCGAGCCCGCGATAATGGGGGGATCTTGAGGCCCGCCGTATCGTCCATCGGCCACCAATAAATCCCGATAGTTCAGGGAGACGGCCTGGACGCGGACCAAGACCTCATGGTCCGCTAAGTCGACGGGTGCTGGCCTATCGGCCAACCGCAATGTGTCCAAGCCGCGACCGTCGGTCAGGTAGCACTGCATGTGCGTCGCTCCTCATCAAGTGCAGGGGGTGTCCAGGGATATTCTATACGAGGGTGCTAGGGCCGTTTGCCAGTCCTTTGCGAGGCGGCAGTCGACTTCTAGAATCAGGGGAGTTGCGGACGTGCCATGGGGGGCAAGTCCAACGGCTACCGCGAAAGGGAAATCCCGATGCCAGCTGCCAAGTGGTTGAGCCGCCGTGTGTTTGAGTTCGTACATTCGCATAATTTGGTCTACAACACGTGCTGGGAGGACCCGCGGCTGGATCGGCAGGCCATGCAATTGGGGCCGGAGGACCGGGTCTTGGTGATCACCTCCGCCGGTTGCAATGCCCTGGACTATGTCTTAGCGGGTGCGGGGCGGGTGTATGCCGTGGACATGAACCCGCGACAAAACGCCCTGCTGGAGCTAAAAATTGCCGGGATTCGCCAATTGGCGTGGGATGATTTTTTTCAGATGTTTGGACAGGGCCACCTCCCTCATGTGCGTCAGGTGTACCGACAGCGTCTACGGGGGCAATTGTCCGTCTGGTCGCAGCGTTATTGGGATCGGTGGATTAGTTTTTTTTCGCGGCCCAGTCGCCCCTTTTATTTCAGAGGAACGTCGGGAAGCTTCGCTCGAGCGCTCAATTTCTACATCGACCGGGTGGTCAAGGTGCGGCCGATTGTGGACCAATTGCTCGCCTCCAAGTCCCTCGTGGACCAGCGGAAGTTGTACTATGAGGAGTTGCGCGGGCGATTTTGGACGCGGGCGTTGCGGTTCGCGCTGCGACGGGATGCCACCCTTTCGATGGTCGGTGTCCCCGAAGCCCAAAGGCTCCAAGTGGAGCGTCACTATCCCGGCGGGATCGTGCAATTTATCGAGGAAAGTTTGGATGCTGTTTTTGCCCAGCTCCCCTTACATGACAACTATTTCTGGCGCGTGTACATGACGGGGAGCTATTCGCCGGAATGTTGCCCCGAATACCTCAAACCACAAAACTTTGAGCGATTGAAGTCGGGGTTGGTGGATCGGACCAGCTGTCACACCAACACGATTCAGGGATTCTTAGACCAGGAGACCGTGTCGATTTCGCGTTTCGTCTTGCTCGATCACATGGACTGGTTGTCCACACACAATTTTTCGCTGCTGGAGGCCGAGTGGTCGGCCATTCTGCAGCGAGCGACCCCCGGCGCGAGACTCTTGTGGCGCAGCGGAGGGTTGCGCACGGATTTTGTGGACCAAGTCGTCGTTCGGCAAAATGGCCGTTTGACCCGGTTGCCTGAATTGTTGCGTTACGATCGCGAGCTGGCCAGCCGCCTACACTCGCTCGACCGTGTTCATACCTACGGAAGTTTTTATATCGCCGATGTGGCCGCCTGAGCAATGTGGCGAATCCCGGCCGCACGGTGCGGTCTAGGATGGCCGGCAGGGGATGGTCAAACGGAAAACGAATGCCATTCATGCGCTTGCTCGACGACTTGCGAGTTCTTTACCACCTGGCCCTGAAACCGGTGCGCGGGCACGATCACGCGGCCCGACTGGAGAGTTTTTATTCAGGCCAGGCAGAGGCGTACGACCGCTTTCGGCGGCGACTTTTGCATGGTCGCGAGGAGATGTGGAACTCCGTGCAAGTCCCCGATGATGGCGTGTGGGTCGACATGGGGGGAGGAACTGGGTCGAATTTGGAAATCCTCGGAGACTCACTGTCACGTCTGCGCAAGGTGTACATTGTCGATCTTTCCCCCTCGTTGCTGGAGATTGCCCGCCGGCGAATTGCCGAACGTGGCTGGGCCAATGTTGAGGCGGTTGAAGCGGACGCAACGGCTTTTCGTCCAGCCGAAGGGTCTTGCGACGTTGTCACCTTCTCCTATTCGCTCACCATGATCCCCGAATGGTTCGCGGCCATGGACAACGCCCGATCGATACTGGCACCGGGAGGTCAGATTGCGGCCGTCGACTTCTATGTGGCACGCAAACACCCACTGGGGGGCTTGGCTCAGCACGCCTGGTCGACCCGTAGCTTTTGGCCTGTCTGGTTCGCCATGGACAATGTGATGCTCTCCCCTGACCATATTCCCTACCTGCACCGAGCGTTTGAGCCACTCCACTTTGTGGAACGCTGCGGCACGATCCCCTTCATGCCATTCGTGCGGGCACCTTACTATATTTACCATGGTCGCAATCGGCCTGCCGTCCTGCATTCGGACTAGCCGACACGGCTGGAACGGGGGGTGCCCGGATTTACGGCAGGTACGTTTCTCCGATAGACTGACAACGCCTCGGTAATTCAAGGGTTACGGGACATCCTTCGTCATGTTTGAATCGCTACAAAACGGCCTGCAAGAGGCCCTTCGCTCGCTACGTGGCAAGGCTCGACTGACCGAAGCCAATATGCAGGAAGGATTGCGATTGGTCGAGCAGTCCCTGCTGGAGGCCGATGCAAGTTTTGAAGTCGTGCGGGATTTCATGCGCGAAGTCGGCGCCCAAGCCATGGGGCAGAAGGTGTTGGCCTCGCTGGATCCCGGCCAACAGCTGATCGGCATCGTGTACGAGGAACTGGTACGCGTGATGGGCCCGGTGGATGCCACCGTCACCCTCCGCCCCGGCCAGACAAGCATCTTGATGCTGTGCGGGCTGCAGGGGTCAGGCAAGACGACGACCAGCGGCAAGCTGGCGAGATTGTTGACCAGCCAGGGGGCTCCGTGCATGTTGGTCGCCGCGGACTTGCAACGCCCTGCGGCCATCGAGCAATTGCACGTCTTGGGACAGCAGTTGGGGGTTCCCGTCTACTCCGAGCCGGGCGCGCAAGATGCCCTTCAAGTTTGCCGAAACGCCGTGCAAAAGGCCCGACAGGATAAAATTTCGGTCGTCATCTTGGATACCGCGGGCCGTCTCGCCATTGACAAGGAGCTCATGGCCGAGCTCCGCCGAATCGATCGTGAGCTGGAGCCGGACCAAGTCTACTTGGTCGTTGACGGCATGACCGGTCAAGACGCGGTGAATAGCGCGAAGGCCTTTAATGACTCGCTGGAACTCAACGGCGTGATCATGACCAAATTGGACGGCGACGCGCGGGGTGGCGCCGTCTTGAGTGTCAAGCATGTCACGGGCGTCCCGATCAAGTTCATCGGCACGGGGGAACGACTGGAGGGCTTAGAGCCTTTTCGACCGGAAGGCATGGCCAGCCGAATCCTCGGGATGGGCGACGTTGTGGAATTGGTCCGCACGGCCCAGCAGGAATTCGACCAGGCGGAGATGCAGAAGTCGGAAGAACGCCTGCGAAAAGGTGAATTCACCCTCGAGGACTTCCGATCACAATTGGCCCAACTCGCGAGACCGGGCCTGATGCAGAAGATGATGTCGCTAATGCCCGGCATGGGCGAGATCACCAAGATCATGGGGAACGTGGACGCGGCGGCCGAAATGCGCCGCTGCAACGCCATCATCGACTCCATGACCCACTCGGAGCGCCGCAACCCCAAGCAGATCGACCCCAGCCGCCGCCGACGCATCGCGCTTGGGGCCGGCGTCGCAGCTCAGGAAGTCAGTGCCCTGGTCAAGCAGTTCGATGGCATGGCCGATATGATGAAGAACATGGCTGGCCTCGGCATGGGGGACCGCATGAAGATGGTCCGCCAATTGCAACAGGGGGCCATGATGGACCCCGGCGGGCAGCTCGCCCGGCAAAAAAAAGGGACCGGCAAACGGCTCTCCTCGGCCGAAAAAGCCAAATTGCGGGCCGAGCGAGACCGTGAATTGCGCCGCCGACGCCGGAATGGCCGGCAGGGCTCCTAGGCTGGTAGCCTGCCACATTGGCCAATGTGGCGGCAGGCATCTTGCCGGCCGATGCCCCCGTGGTTGTCGTGCCAGTGGTATTTATTGGGTATTCACCACAGGCTGGAAGCCTATGCCACCTGGCGGAAAACCTCGAACCATCGGCTGACAGCGGACTCGACACCGGCGACAAGGCCGGTTTCGCTTAGGCGGGCCGACAGCGGTTGATGGTCGCAGGCGGAGCGTGGGGAGGCCGCGGGGAGCCGTTGCAGGCGTCCACCGTCGGCGGGTTACCAAAGGAGCGCCAC
>SXHS01000340.1 GCA_005773145.1 Planctomycetaceae bacterium
AGAATGGCGCCCGTCGCCTCCGCGTAGGCCTCCGTATTGACAAATTGGACCATCGCTTTGGACCAGGCATCCATGTGATGATCCTGCATGGTCTTAAATAAACCGGCCGGATCAAAAGGATTCAAACGATCATTGGACTCGGCCATTTTTCATCCTCACATGTACAGGGATACTGGCCACCTTAAAGGAGCTCGGGGGTACCGTTTACCGCTCCACGAACTGTCTTCATTTCTACATATAGGCCCCCCCGTTGACGTTGATCTGTTGTCCGGTGATGTAGTCACCGTCCGCAATCAAGAATGTGGCGGCCTTAGCAATATCCTCGGGCTTCGCGAACCGATTGAGCGGGATTTTAGTGAGAATCTGCTGTTGAATGTTGTCGGGCACTTTGGACAACATATCGGTCATCGTAAAACCGGGGGCAATGGCGTTGACGGTAATGTTGAACCTGGCCAACTCGAGGGCGGCGGTCTTCGTGAAGGCGATGATGCCCCCTTTGCTCGCGCCATAATTCGCCTGCCCGAACGCCGGTGCCTGCCCGTTCATGGAGCTGATATTCACAATGCGACCAAAGTTTTGGTCAACCATCACCGGAATCGCCGCCGACGTGCAGAAAAAGACGGCATTCAAATTGGTTTGGATCACCTCGACCCAATCTTCATCGGTCATTTTACGTATCGACCGATCCCGGGTGATGCCCGCATTATTGACGAGGGCGTCTAATCGCCCCAGCTCTTCCGTAACCCGTTTGACCATGGCTCGAGCTTCTTTGGGATCCGCCACGTTGGCCTTGGCCAAAATACAGGAACCACCGGACTGCTTGATCTGCGCGGCCACTTCTTGGGCTTTGGCGTCACTCGACTGATAATTCAGAGCCACCTTCGCGCCTTGAGCTGCCAGTTCACATGCAATGGCGCGGCCAATTCCGCGGGAGGCACCCGTCACCAACACCGTTTTACCGTCCAAGCGGGTCATCTTCGCGGCTCCTTATACTTCCACACGATTCCTGCTTCTCGTACGGTCACACGGGCCCACCCCGCGTGGGTTCAAGTGCGTTCAAAGGCAGCGGCGATACCTTGTCCCCCGCCAATGCACATCGTGACCAGGGCGCGGCGCCCTTGTATTCGCTGCAGCTCATACAATGCCTTGACCACCAGAATGGCGCCGGTGGCACCGATGGGGTGTCCGAGCGAGATGCCACTGCCGTTGGGATTCGGACGGTCGACGGACAACTCGAGATCGCGCATCACGGCCAACGCCTGTGCGGCAAAGGCCTCGTTGATTTCCAACACATCGAAATCCGCCAGAGTCAGGCCGGTCTTCGCCAGCAACTTGCGGACGGCCGGCACGGGGCCAATACCCATGAACTGCGGATCAACCCCGGCATAGCTGTAGGCCACCAACCGTCCCAACGGCGTCAAACCGCGTCGCGCTGCCTCTGCTTTTTCCATGAGGACCAAAGCGGCGGCCGCATCGTTGATACTGGACGCGTTCCCGGCGGTTACCGTCCCCTCTTTGTCAAACACCGGCTTGAGGGTCGCCAGCTTCTCCACCGTACTGTCACTGCGCACCGTCTCGTCGACGGCGAACGGCACGATGTCGCGTTTGACTCTAATATCAATCGGCACGATCTGCGACTGAAACCGTCCTTCCGCAATGGCGTGCGCGGCGCGACGATGACTTTCGGCTGCCAGAGCGTCTTGGTCCTGACGCGAAATCGACCACTTCTTGGCGACATTCTCAGCCGTGATGCCCATGTGGCAATCGTCGAAGGGGTCGCTTAGCGCTCCCACCATCACGTCCACCATCACGGCGTCATTCATGCGTGCTCCCCAACGCATGGCCGGGGCAAGATAAGGACTACGGCTCATGCTCTCGGCGCCCCCCGCCACCGCGACCTCGGCATTTCCCAGCAGAATTTCCTGCGCCGCAGAAAGGACTGCCTGCAGACCACTGCCGCACAATCGATTGAGGGTGAGTGCCGGCGTCTCGACCGACAGCCCCCCCTTGATGGCAGCAACCCGCGCCAGATAGTGGTCATGCACATCCGTGTGAATCACGTTGCCCATAACTACGTGACCAACCTGATCTGGGCCGACGCCCGCTCGCTTCGCGGCCTCGCGGACACATGCCGCCGCCAACTCGCTCGGCGGCACGTCCTTCAGACTCCCCCCGTATCCACCGATGGCGGTCCGCACCCCACTGACCACAACAACCTCTCGACTCGCACTCATCACAAAACTCCTCCGTCGAAAGCGGACGAAACAGAACCCGGCACCCGCGCTCCAGCATCCGCTGAGGTCGGATGGAGCAACTATTATGCCGCTAGGGCGACCATCAAGTCGACTCGGATTCCGCGCACGGCTGAAACCCCACCCAGGCAGGCACGATTGGGGACGGTCGGTCGGTTCACGTGACTCTCGACGAACCAGTCTGTGTTCGATGGTCTGTGCGGTTCCGACGACGGTCTGTGCTCGCGTTTGGGCGTATCCGCACAGCCGATTACTCGGGAATGCATGGTTGCAGAAACCGGGGGTTTGCGGGCTCGCCAGGCGACGCGTTGACTGGCAGCGTGTGTGGGTGGTACAATCCGCATGGCTTTTCTCATTTGCGTTTGGTTTCTTTTCGGTGGTTCTACCAATGCGAGCATGTACCGCTCATCGTGCTCGTGTCACGAGGGCTTTCACCCTGGTGGAATTGCTCGTCGTGATTGCCATCATTGGCATGTTGGTGGCCCTTTTGCTGCCTGCTGTGCAGGCGGCTCGCGAGGCTGCGCAACGGCTGCAGTGCTCCAACAATCTGCACCAGATAGGATTGGCGTTGCACGAGTACCACAGCGCGACGGGCTCATTTCCGGCGGGTGGCGGATCATGTCCCACCGGTCCCTATTACGGCACGTCCTGGTGGATCTATGTGTTGCCCGGCTTGGACGAAACAGCCGTTTATAACCAATACGACAAGACCGGCAAACAGACGGGCAGGGCGTATCAGTCCACCGGCTGGATTTATTGGCCCCACGACCGGGCGGCTAACGGCCACAACCTCAAGGTGCTCAACCGATTCTCATTTCCGGCCGCCCGCTGTCCTTCTACATCGTTCCCGATGCACGAGGATCGCTATAATAGAGGTATCTGGCTATTTTTCCCGAGCTACGTCGGCATCGCGGGGAGTTCCAATCATCGGACGCGTGTGAATTCGGGGGGAAACGGCTGGATCTCCTCTGGTGGCGTCCTGCCCGCCAGACGGTGGGTACGACTGGATAAGATCACCGACGGCACGTCCAAGACCATGATGGTGGGGGAACAGTCGGATTACTGTTACACGGCCGATAATCGTAAGGAATTCTGCAGCAGCAGTTGCGCGCATGGTTTTACGATGAGTATCTGGGGGGGCTGGTCACCGGCCGGTGGCGACACGCGGACGTTCAACATGGCCACCATCCACTGGCGTCCTGGCAAGGATGCGTCACAGCTTTACTCCAGCGGTTGCGCGGCGAATAGTCCGTTGCAGTCGGCCCATCCAACCGGACTGAATGTGCTTCTGGCGGATACAAGTGTGCATTGGGTACATGAAAGCATCGACGTGACAACCCTAAAGCGTCTGGCCGATCGGGATGATGGCGAAGTGAACGATGCGTCGGAAGGCGGCTTCTAAACCACAGGTCGCGGCGACACGGTTGCATTGACGACCCACAACGGGCGACTTTCGGTGGCCACGGCCTTGAGGGTCTGAACCGAG
>SXHS01000341.1 GCA_005773145.1 Planctomycetaceae bacterium
ACGGCGTTTTCATTGAAGAAATAGATGCGGTTGTCGGATTGAATCGCGGAAGCGGAGTACTTCCCTGCAATTCGGTCCTTCCACAGCACTATCCCTGACTTTGCCTCCAGACAAGAAAGAATCCCCTGATGGTTGACCACGTACAACAGGTCATCGACCAATAGCGGCGATGATCGCGACGAGATGCCAGCCTTCACCTTCCAAGCAACGTGGCTGTCCGTCACGTCCCCCGTGCCGTCGGTCCGAATCGCCCACAACTCCGGATGATCGTGGTCGGAGACGACGAACACGAGTCCATGTCGATAAACCGGCCGGGGAACAATGGAAAAGCCGCTGCACCGCAACTTCCAGAGTTCGTTTCCCGTCAGCGGATCGTACGAATAGATCGCCTGCGCTCCCTGACTAATCAACTGCCGCTCCTCCCCACGCGGCACCAGCAGCGGCATTGTGAATGCCTTTCGTTGATGAGCGGGGACCGAGCTGTAATCGAAGGTACGATCCGCTTTCCAGACGGTCTTGCCGGTCATTGTGTCGAGCGCGATCACATATTTAACATCGCGCCCCCCAGTGTCTAGCGAGTGGCAAATTTTTGTCGTTTTTCCTGCGCCGGTACCGCTTGAGCGCGGTCGAAAACCTGATAACCGGGCCCACCGGAGCGTCTTTCAGCGCCAAGCTCTGGATCGGCGCGAATCTTGCAGAAGTTCTGCGCCCTTTTCGGTGAGGCCCAGCGCTTCATCGAGTTCGCGGTAGGCCAGCAGTCCGGCGTCGGTCGTCATCTGGCTGCCCAGGAACTTGAGCTTCAACCGACTGTCAAAACCGACCCGCAAAGCGTCCTTTTTGGCGTCACCCATTGGGTTCCCCTGTCAGCTTGGCATGATTCGGCAGAATACCCCCTGCTTTTCAAGGGTGTAGCGCAAATCACATGTCAAGGTGCGGGAAGTCAAATGGGAAATGCGGGATAGCGCAGATTCAGCGGGCTGGACGAGTTATACTAAGACGTTTTCCTGCCTCCTCATTCCAACCCGAATCCCTTTTTTGGAGATCCCGAGCGCGATGATCGCCAGCCTGTTCAGGTGGGTAACGGGCGTATGGGTGGGGGCCAGCTTCGGTTAGGCTGCGCCGCTGTTGGCCGCCGATGCTGCGCCCAACGTGAGCCGCCAGGTGCGGTCGCTGTTATCCGATCGTTGCTACCGCTGTCACGGACCTGATGGGGAGGAGCGCAAGGCGGGACTACGCCTCGACGACCGGAATTCCGCCACGCGGCCGGCCGAGTCGGGAGCGACCGCCATCGTGCCGGGCAATGCCGCAGCCAGCGAACTTATCCGCCGAATTTCCGCGACAAACGACGACGAACGCATGCCGCCGCCGTCGTCCAATAAATCTCTCAGTCCGGCCGAACGTGAACTGATTCGTCAATGGATTGATCGTGGAGCCGAGCATCATGAGCATTGGGCCTTTTCCCCCCCGCGTCGACCCGGGTTGCCGACCGTTCGCAACACGGCGTGGCCCGCCGGCCCGATCGACCGTTTTGTTTTGGCAAAGTTGGAGTCGCTGGATTTGACGCCGTCGCCACCAGCGTCTCGTGAGACCTTAATTCGTCGCGTCACGCTTGACTTGACCGGTTTACCTTCCACGCTGGCCGATGTCGATGCATTCTTGAACGATCGCGACCCGCATGCGTACGAGCATGTCATAGACCGTCTGCTGGCCTCACCGCATTTCGGGGAACGCATGGCCCTGGATTGGCTCGACGCGGCTCGCTTTGCGGATACCAACGGCTATCATCTTGACAACGGTCGCGACATGACCGCCTGGCGTGCGTGGGTCATCAACGCGTTCAATCGCAATCTACCATTCGACCAATTCACGGTCGAACAAATCGCTGGCGACTTGCTGCCAAATGCGACCATGGAGCAGAAAGTGGCCAGCGGTTTCAATCGCAATCACATGATCAATTTTGAGGGGGGAGCGATTCCCGAAGAATACCTCAATGCATACATCGTGGACCGCGTGAATACGACGTCAACCGTATGGCTCGGGCTGACGATGGCCTGTGGGCAATGTCACGACCATAAATTTGACCCCTTCACGCAGCGCGATTTTTATCAGCTCTACGCATTCTTCAACACGGTTCCAGAAAACGGCCTGGACGGGAATCAAGGTAATGCTGCGCCGCTGCTGCGCATTCCCACGATCGAGCAACAGCAGCGGCAGAGGGAACTTACGATGGCCCTCAGCGACGCGGAAAAACAGCTGCAGGCCGCGGAAAATCACCATCGCCAGGCTCAGAGCCAGTGGGAGGCGAAAGTCGTGGGCGATGAATCGGTGCCGGCCGATGTTCGCCAGCATCTGGCCATTGCGGTTGATCAACGGACCGCTGACCAACAAAAGGCGATCGAGACATTTTATGCGGGGTTGCTGAAGAACCAACCGCAGTGGAGCGACACGCACCAGCGAGCTGAGGCCGCTCGCAAAGATCTGCACGCCTTGGAAAATTCCTTGGCCACCGTGATGGTCATGTCGGAAATGCAACCAATTCGTGACACTTACATTCTGGTGCGCGGGCAATACGATCGACGCGGTGAAAAGGTTACCGCGAACGTTCCAAGTAGCTTGCCCCCTTTACCCGCAGATGCGCCACGCAATCGCCTCGGTCTCGCACGCTGGCTGGTCGACGCGCAAAACCCGCTAACCGCTCGCGTCATTGTCAACCGTTATTGGCAAGTGCTGTTTGGCGTGGGCCTGGTCAAAACGGCCGAAGACTTCGGGTCGCAAGGCGAGCTGCCAAGTCATCCCGAACTTCTGGACTGGCTGGCGACTGAGTTTCAGCACGCGGAGCAACCGGTGGATGGATCACCCGCGTGGAATTTGAAGGCCTTGATCAAGGCGATGGCAATGTCGAACACGTATCAACAGTCGGCGAATATCGTGGCGGAATGGCGAGCCCACGATCCCGAAAATCGCCACCTATCCAGAGGGCCGCGATTTCGCCTCTCGGCGGAGCTGATCCGGGATCAGGCGCTGGCGGTCAGTGGACTACTGAAACATCGCATCGGTGGCGCAAGCGTCTCCCCTTATCAACCGGAAGGGCTATGGGGCGAACTTTCCTCCCGCGGCGACAGCAAGAGTTGGACCGCGCAGTTCTTTGTGCAAAGCCATGGCGATGACCTGTACCGGCGCAGCATGTACACATTTTGGAAACGCACCTGTCCACCGCCTCAAATGTCCACATTCGACGCGCCCGACCGGGAGACGTGTACGGTGCGCCGCGCTCGCACCAATACACCCTTGCAAGCCTTGATTCTGATGAATGATCCGACGTATGTCGAAGCCGCGCGCAAGCTCGCGGAAAAACTCCTGCACGAGGCGACTTCGGACGATGCTCAGCAAGCGGAACTCGCCTTTCGCTGGGTCACGGCCCGTCGGCCCGGGGCGCGCGAGCTGGGCGTCTTGGTCCAGTTGCTGCAATCCGCTCGGCAGCGATACGCCAATGATACGGATGCCGCACAACATTTGTTGAACAATGGCGAATCCCCGCGCGATGCAACACTCAACAGCAGTGAATTGGCCGCCTGGACGATGGTCGCCAGTGCCATTCTAAATTTGGATGAAACCGTAACACGACCGTAGCCCGCGAAAGCCGTTCCGGAAGAAATCTTCTGTGAGACTGCAATATGTTTTCGAAACTTTCACCGATTCAGCAATTGCTCGTGCGGCGCGCCTTTTTGGGCCAGACAGCCGTGGGCGTGGGATCGCTGGCCCTGCAATCGCTGTTGGGCGGCGCTTCGGCGCAAGCGTCAGAAACTTCCGGCGGCGTCCTGTCGCAAACCCCCTATCCGACGAACGTCAAGCGTGTGATTTATTTGGTGATGTCCGGCGGGCCGTCGCATATCGATCTGTTCGATTACAAACCGCAGCTGCGAAAGTACCACGGCGCTGAACTGCCCGATTCGGTCCGGAATGGTCAGCGGATTACCGGAATGACTTCAAAACAAAAGTCGTTTCCCTGCGTCGCTCCCATGTTTAAGTTCCACCAACACGGTACCTGCGGACGCTGGCTGAGCGAACTCCTGCCCCACACGGGAACGATCGTGGACGATATCGCTCTGATCAAGTCGGTCCATACGGAGGCCATCAATCACGATCCGGCGATCACTTTTCTTCAAACCGGTTCACAACAGCCCGGGCGGCCGAGTTTCGGGGCCTGGTTGAGCTACGGTTTGGGAACCGAAAATGAGAATCTACCGGCCTTTGTGGTTATGATTTCGCAAGGCAGCGGCAACAAGACCGATCAACCCATTTTTTCACGGCTGTGGGGGAGCGGATTCCTGCCGTCGCGCCACCAAGGGGTCCGGTTCCGCAGCGGTGCCGATCCGGTTTTGTACTTATCGAATCCGGCGGGCATTGGCGCGTCCGATCGCCGCCAAATGTTGAACGCGGTCGACCAGCTGAATCAAATCGCCTTGGAATCGGTGGGCGACCCGGAAATCCAAACGCGGATTGCACAGTATGAAATGGCCTTTCGCATGCAATCGTCAGTCCCCGAATTGACCGATTTGTCGCAAGAACCGCAGCACGTGCTCGACGCCTACGGCATCCAAACCAATGCCACCGACGGTGGTTTTGCTCGCAACTGTTTGCTGGCTCGGCGGATGGTCGAGCGGGGTGTGCGATTCGTGCAGCTGATGCACCGCGGCTGGGACCAGCACAGCGATTTGCCGAAGCAGATCCGCGCGCAATGCCGTGACGTCGACCAACCGGCGACGGCTCTGGTCCGGGACTTGAAACAACGCGGCCTGCTCGACGAAACCTTGGTGATTTTTGGCGGCGAATTTGGCAGGACCGTCTACTCCCAGGGCGAACTGACGGCAACAAACCACGGGCGCGATCATCACGGCCGCTGTTTCAGCCTGTGGCTGGCCGGCGGAGGAATTCGGCCGGGGATCGAGATCGGCGAAACCGATGACTACTGCTACAACATCGTCGCGGATCCGGTTCACATTCACGATCTCAATGCCACACTGCTCCGCTGCATGGGCATCGACCACGAACGGCTGACGTACCGCTACCAGGGGCGTGATTTCCGCTTGACGGACGTTCACGGTAATGTCGTGCAGAAGATTCTGGTGTTTTGAAATAAAGGGGACATTACTGGATATTTCCAGAAGGGGGGTATGGTGTCAGCTTGCGGGTATGCCCGGGAGTGCTCGTTCGATTGTCGGGGGGATGCTTACCATTTCCTGAATCGGGCCAATGGGCGGCTGCGACTGTTCAAGAAGGCTGCCGGCCTTCAGGCTTTTGAACAGATCCTGGCCGAAGTCTTTGAGCGTCTGCCGCGGAGGATCCTGACACCTGGTCTTCCACAGCGTGTAACCGTTCACGGGCCAAGAGAGGGGGACAGGCACGTTTTCCCGGGAACCACGTTGGACAACCTCCTGACCGAACGATGCGCCTCTCGCAAATTCGTCGGGAAAATGAGCCAGTCCCCGGCCCGTGAACGGTTACTGCGGTCCCAATCGCTGTCG
>SXHS01000342.1 GCA_005773145.1 Planctomycetaceae bacterium
ATTGGCAGTCGAGGTTTCGCCTCGCGACGAGCATCAGCGTGCGGCGTAGCCCCAGTGGCATAGGCTTCTAGCCTGTGGGCAGAACAGTGGCACAGGCTTCCAGCCCGTGAAATCAGCCTTGGGTCGCTGAAGACAAGCTTGGTTTCTGGAACTAATCTTTCCTCAAACCTGCTAAGGGAGGGCGACTCGGTCCTACTAGGGACCTCCTCCCGCAGCAAACGCCGCCGAAGTCTGAGCTTCGACATTCGACCACATGCCGCCGGTACCCGCACCGACTGAGCTGATGGCGCCGATAATACTCACGAGGATAAGCGCCAGCATCACGGCGTATTCGACCGCGGTGGCCGCATCCTCGGACTGCAGGAAGAATTTGGTTTTCTTCATGACATCTGCCTTTGTCAGCATGAGTCATGGGTTAGTACGACACGAGCGACTTGCTCCCTATGCAACTCTAGGTCACGGAAGGGTTCGGGGCAAACGGGACCCCCGAATGGAGCCGACGAGTGCTCCGGTGGGTGTGTTGTGAGCCGGTTATGTCGGCTGGAACGCCCAGGAATGGGGTAGGCCACGGTTGCGTTCCAGCGGAACTACCGCATATAATACTGACCAAAGAATACTGGTAGAATTTTCGAAATGGGCCTGTTCCCAGTCCAGAGGATTCTCGCAGGCGATCGCCTCATGCGAGTTGGCTCGTTGCTCGGGTTTGCTCGTTTCGGCGCTCGTTTACGGAGTTGGACGGGACGCCTGTTGCGATGTCGGATGGGATGAAGCAGATGAGGGTCGAGTGGCTCCGCGATTTGTTTGGAACTTAGCTGCCAGCATTGGGTTTCCGTTAGGCGGAGCGGCGGCGGCCGCAGCTCTATTGTCGGCGGTGATTCTACCGCGCATCCAATTGGGAGATGTCGAGCGCATCCGCCAGCTGGCACGACACGTGACTGGTGAGCCACTCTCTGGATCGACGGTCATATTTTTGGGAAACTCCATCACCATGGAGGGGCTGGACACATCGCAGCTAGGCGTAGGCCAGCCAGACTGGCAGGCTGAAAATTATGCGATCACAGGGTGTGGCCTGAGCGAGTATCGCATCATCTTGCCGAAGTTGCTGAAACGTAACCCGGTGTGTGTGGTGTTGGCCTTCGATCCAATGACGCTACAAGGGGCCGCGGATATTCCCGCAGACAAAGCGTTTGCCTATGCGATGGCTGGATTTGTGGAGGATTGGCCAGCGTCGTGGACTGCCGACGATTTTCCTGGGTTGGATCGCGCGACCTATGACATCTTGCGTTCCAACTACATGCGCCAGTTGCTTCATTTTCGTACGGCGCCATTGATCTGGATCAATTATCGGTCCCGAGCGGCCGTGCGTGGCGACTTACGGACGGACAGTTCATACGAATGGCGGGCCCCCTACACGATGTTGGAATCGGTGGATCAGGGACGAACACAATTTCAATTGCGTGCATTGGCCGAACGATATCGCCAAGCATCACCCATACCATCGGCCGGCGGCGTGGATCTGTTACGGCGCACCTGCATCCTGGTTCGTGATTCGGGCGCTCGGTTGGTATTTGTCATGACCCCCGTGCATCCGGACGTCCGGACGGTCGCCTCACCCCTGCTGGAGGGGACACGACAGACGTTGCGCGAGATGTCCGCCGAGTATGGGGGCGTGCTCCTTGAGGCGGACGGAGTGCTTGAGTCCTCGGAATTTGCCGATTCCGTACATCCCAATGAGGCGGGGCGTCGGATTTATAGCGAACTGATTGGGAGACAAGTGTTCCAGACCTTGGAGTCTACGTTGGAATCTCCCCAATCGCCCGCAGCCGTTTCGAGGTAAACGTCTCGATGCTCTTCCAAACGCCCGAGTTCCTCGTTCTGTTTGCCGTCGTGGCACTTGCCATCGTTTTCGTGAAGGACTTGCGTTGGCAGCATGGTGTCTTGCTCGTCGCCAGTCTCATTTTCTACGGCTGGTGGGACGTCCGCTTTCTCGTGCTGCTAATCGCCAGCACGGCCCTGGACTACATCGCGGCTCGAGGGGTTGCCGGGCACGCGTTCTCGTGGCGTTCCCACTGGAACGCAGCCTTATGGTTGGCGGTCAGCGGTATTGTCTTGATGTGGCCGAATTGGCCGCTGATGCAACTGCAGCAGCAGTGGGACGCATGGCCTCAACTGTTAACCAGCCATTGGACGGGGATGCATGCGGCGGTGGTGGCCTGTCTGACGGGTGCCATCATCTGGCCCCTTCTGGCCCGCTGGTTCTACACCTTGAGTGAAGTGAATCGGCGGCGTGGGTTCTTAATTGCCAGTATGGCGACTAATCTCGGCATGTTGGCATTTTTTAAGTATTACGGATTTTTCGTAGACAATATGCGCGGAATTGGCACTTGGCTCGGGTACTCTTGGAATCCGCCATTGCTCAACGTAGCATTGCCCGTCGGGATCAGTTTCTACACATTTCAGACGATGAGTTACACGATTGATGTCTATCGTGGACATGAGCCGGCCGAGAAGTCGCTGGGGCGGGTCGCGTTGTTCGTGGCGTATTTTCCACAGCTCGTCGCGGGGCCGATCTTGCGCCCCGGGCAATTTATGCCCAAGCTGGACCAACCGTGGACGTTGGAGTCCGGCCGATATCTGAGTGGATTTCATTTGGCCCTAGTGGGGCTGGTTAAGAAGGTCTTGATTGCCGATTCGATGGCCCGATTGGTGGACATCCTGTTGGGAAGTCCCGATGGGCGTCCCAGTCTCATGATCATGCTTGGGGCCTTGCTCTTCGCGGTCCAGATCTACTGCGACTTTTCTGGCTACACGGACATTGCACGGGGGGTAAGCCGCATATTGGGAGTCGAGATTCCGCTCAATTTCGCGCATCCCTACTTCAGCACGTCCGTTGTGGAGTTTTGGCGCCGCTGGCATATCAGCCTATCGACATGGCTACGTGACTATTTATACATTCCGCTGGGAGGTAACCGGGGATCGACGCTGCGCACCTATTTCAACCTCATGGTCACGATGGTACTGGGCGGCCTGTGGCACGGTGCCGCCTGGAACTTTGTGATCTGGGGCGCCTACCAAGGCGCCTTGCTTTGCGCCAATCGACTGTTGCGAGAATGGATCGCGCCAACGTCGCGGTTGGCGTTGCTCTGTGAGCATCCGCTGGGCTGTCTGGTCCGCTGGTCGGCGACGCTGTACTTGACTCTATTGGGGTGGTTGATTTTTCGCGTGAACTCGGCCGAAAATCTGTGGTATGCCGTCAAGAAGTTTATTGTTTTTGATGGCCGCTGGGAGCTATTCGGTTTGGGGGCCGGTGTGGGGGCGCCCTTCACGGCCCTATTGGCCCTGTTGGTGTTCGTGGTGCTGCATGCCTATGGGCATTTTTTTCGACGCTGGCCTGAGCAGCTCGACGTACTCCCCCGCCCCCTATTATTCGGCCTCTACGCCTTGCTCGGGGCCCTCCTGTTCTACGGGTGGCCCACCCACCAAGAGCCTTTTATCTATTTCCAATTCTGACGGCCGTCTCGTCGCGGCCGTATGGCCACGCAGCCGGGGGCCTGCTAGGCTACCGGGGGCAGTTTTTTTCGGCCAGAGCCAGACCGAATCCAGACCAGCGGCGATGGGCGAGTGGTAGCGATGGGCTCCTTCCCGAGACGACGATTACCCGGATGGCGATTCCCGAAATGGGGTCGCTCTCGCCACCGCGCCGGCGCATGGTCAGTAGCGGGTGGTGCCTCACTTTTGTTGTATCTGACGATCGCGATCGGCGTTCCACTCCCCTTTGTGGCACCCAGCGAGGGGGTGGGGAAATCGACCGATCAGCCATTTCCCTGTATGCACCGTGCGTGCGGCTGCCGTAGCGCGGAGCAATGTTGGCGCCGTTGTTGTTGCCACTCGCCGCAAGAGCGGCTGGTTTGGGCCGAGCGACGCGGTATCACGATTCCCGCACCATGGCGTGTGGCGCTGGTGCGTGCCGCATCGCCTGTAAAGTGTCCGGCGTGTTGCGCCCGAACGCAAGGATCGCGCGAGGCTCCACGCAACGTGAGCATGGATCGTGCGAGTCCCAACCAACAAATCCGACTGATTGCCGCGCTCGAGTGTCGTGGCTTGGGGGCCCATGGATCTATGGGCGGTCCCCTAGTGTTGCCCGTAGTGGCCGTTTCTCTGTGGATGCCAGCGGCATGCGACTGTTGCTGGCAGGACTTTTCATTGGCCTATCGCAGCTTGGCGTTTCCGCCAGCGACGCGCCCCCCGCGTGCCGCCTCAGTTTGACGCGGTATCTCAATTCGGGTGGCCTCACGGCTTGCATGTGAGTGTCAGCGTGCGCTCACGTATGTGTCGTGAACCGTGCCACCGCTCCAGAGAGCAGCCAGAGGGCAGACGCTGCTGTGGTTGATACGGGGGATCGGATGAAGGCACTTTGCTGTGGGGCAACGCATGCGCGGGGACGACGGCCGGG
>SXHS01000343.1 GCA_005773145.1 Planctomycetaceae bacterium
CTGCCGGAGAACGGCCGGAAGACAGCAAAGGCCCGATGCGTCGACTGCTCGCCCAATTGGACCAAAATGCAGACGGCAAATTGGATCAGTCAGAATTGTCTCCCGCAGGCCCGCCACCCGGAGATGCACCCGGTCGCGGCCCGCGCGGTCAAGGACGCGGTGATGGACGCGGGGCCGCTCGACTCAAAGAAGCCGATCAAGACGGCGATGGCAAGATCAGCCGTGAGGAAGCGCCCGAACGGCTCAAGGAGCGGTTTGATCAACTCGATACGAACCAGGACAAAGCGTTGGATATGCAGGAACTCAAGGCGCTTCGCACGGACGATGGCACGAAGGCCTCGGAAGCGGGGGGCAAGCCAGGTCGCGGACGCCGATTACGGCGGCCTTGAACTCGCAGTCCGCCGAGTCAAACGTGATTCGTATCATCACCGGCTGGAAGCCGATGGCACTGGGTAAGTGGCGGCAGGCATCTTGCCTGCCGATGGAGGTTCTTGGTCGATTACCACAGGCTGGAAGCCTATGCCACTACGGTTTGTCGGTATAGAGATACTGGCGGACCAGCAGCATGGCATGCGTTTGATGTTGCGTTACATCAATGCGCAGTAGCGGGTTGGCCTCTCCGTTCATGACGCCACCGGCACTCTGCGTGGCTTCGATCTCGCGGGCATGTTGCCGCAAGTATTCGTTGGGAATCGGGCCTTCAGCCTGCCATGTCATGAGTCGAACCAATCCGGATTCAATGGCCTGGCCGATTTTTTTCTGGGCCGACTGATTTCCCGTGCGACGCGCTAGCTCCCACGCGCAGCCGAGCCCTTCGTAGGCGTAAGCCGTATTCCGACGCCGCTGCGAAATGCCGTGTACATCGAGAATCCAGTCCGCCAGTTCGATCGCGTGGGTCGCCAGTGGTTCCGTGTCGGACCAACCCGTCTCATAGAGTTCCAAGAACGCCATGGTACCCCACGCATAAAATGCCTTGGTCAGTGGACTATCGGGCTCCAATCTCCGGGCTTGAACACCGTAGGCGTCGTACAGCTGGTGCGCGGATTCGACGACGAGGGGGGCGAGATCGTCGCGAGGTAAAACGCGGGCGGCCTTGGCTAGAGCTAATAGGGCCTCGCCGTCGAAGTACGGCGACGGATCGCCGAAGGGAATTCCGGTTTCCGGTTGGTACTTGGATGCGAAGTGCCCATTCGGCTGACGGGCGCGCAACAGAAATTCCACATGGCCACGCATTTGATCGCGCCAAGCCGCTGTGTCTGGATGGCTGGGTTCACTCCGTATCAACTCGATTAGCGCCAAGGTGACCAGGGCCACGGTGCCTGTTTCGCCATGCACCGTCTCCGGATAGTCGATAAAGCGCACCCCCGGCAACACTTCACGCGAGTGGTCCCGATAGTATTGGAACGCCCGCTGGCAGGCATCCTGTGTTCGGTCGGTTGGCCGGTAACGGTGCATGAGGGCCACGCCCCAAAAGGCCCCCGCCCGCCGGACCGCCTGTGGCTCATCCCGCCACTCGCCTTTTAGGCAATGCCATTGGTAATGAAAGTCGCCACGATCGGTTTGTTGCCGTAGCAAATAATCACGCGCCAAGTCCAACGACTGATCCAGTTGCTCGCGTGTCAAGTGATCGGTCGTCGTGGGGGCCACGGACGTGGGAGCGGAGCTCGGTGAGCAGCCCATGACCAGCAAACAACCGATGACCTCGCAGCGTGCGATTGAAAGGCCAATGGATACCAACCGCGCGCCGTCCGTTCCGGTCATGGGGCGTCCTGTCCGAGGAAGTCGGCCAGTCGGGCCAACAAGGGATCGATCGTCATGGGTTGAATATGATGCGGTGGCTGCCAGGGGAACCACCGGTAGCCCAGGTGCTCCGTGGTAACGATGGGCCTCGGCCGCTTTAGGGTGCAGAGAAAAATGACCAGCGTCTTCTCCCAGACCTCAAAGCTCGTGCGGGAACTGCGCACCGGGTAGGTCGTCGTGAAGCGAAAATGGGGATCCACCACGACATCGTCGGCTTGGAGCCCCGTTTCCTCCTGCATTTCCCGCAACGCACATTGCATCTCCGTTTCCCCCGGATCCAAATGCCCCTTGGGTAGGTCGTACCGATCGGCATGCAGCATCAGCAAAAACTCTCGTGGCGGGCTCCCGAGCACGACGAGCATGCCACACGACTTGAGTTGATTCGGCTTCGACGCCATCGCAGTGGGCCTAAAGGGGGAGGATCGACCGACAACCCTACCAATGATACGATGGACCGGCCGCCACCGCCAATCCGCCAAGCGACATGGACTGGATGGAAATCCCAAGACTCGAATGATTCGCATCCTACAACTCACCGATTGTCACCTATTTACCGATCCGACGACGGCCCTGCGCGGCATCATCACTTGGCCTCGCTTTCTCGCCACACTACAAGACATTCGACAGCGCGTCCCCGATTTTGATTGGCTGGTCCTGACGGGAGATATCGCGCACGATGATCAGGTGACGACGTATGAGGCGGTACGCGACGCGTTGGGGGACTGGGGGGACCGAGTGCGAGTCCTTCCCGGCAACCATGACGATCGCCCCGCCCTGCGCGCGGTCTTTCCCCACTGTACCGGCACAAGGAATGAACCCATCAACTTTGATTTGACGTGTGATCCTTGGCGTTTGATTGGCCTGGATTCGCAGTTGTCGGGGCAGGTTGCCGGCGAACTTGGGGCCTCCCAATTGTTCGATTTGCGCGAGCGGCTGGCGTGTCGGCCGGACGAGCCGACCCTGTTATTCCTTCACCATCCGCCAATTCCCGTTCAGAGCGAGTGGTTGGACAATATCGGCCTGCGCGACCGAGCCGCATTGGCTGATCTCCTGCAAGCGGCACCTCAACTGCGATTGATCGTCTGTGGCCATGTGCATCAACCGATCGAGGCATCGTTGGCTCATGCCGTCGTATTGACCACCCCCGCCGTCGGCCCGCCCTTTCGTCCCCGCACTGCGGAGATCGAAATCGACACGAGGCCCCCCGGGTACCGAATCCTCGAGTTGCATGCAGGGGGACGGTGGATGACTCAGGTACTACACGTAACCGAGCCCTTTTTACCGTAAACTCCCACCACCGGAATATGACGATGAAGATCTACACAAAGACCGGCGACCTGGGAGAGACCGGCTTGTTCCGTGGCCCTCGCGTGCGCAAGGACCATGATCGAGTCGAGGCGTATGGCGGGGTTGACGAACTGAACGCCGTGATTGGCCATGCCCGCGCTCAGGAACTGCCAACGGACATCGATCGCATACTGCTGCGAGTCCAGTCGGAACTGTTTGATCTGGGCGCCGAGCTGGCCAGTCCTGCTGGGGACCGTGCGGCCAGTGGGATCCAAGAGGCTCAGATTGAACAGCTGGAAGCCGATATCGATCGGGCGGAAGCACAGCTTACTCCTTTAACCCAATTTATCCTACCCGCCGGGTCACGTGGAGCGACTGTCGTACACATGGCCCGCGCCGTTTGCCGACGGGCCGAGCGCGGCGTGGTCCATTTGGCGAATCTGCCCGGGGAATCCGTATCCCCGTTGGCGCTGGCCTATCTCAATCGGCTGAGCGACCTGTTGTTTGTGCTGGCTCGATGGGTGACCCATCACGAGGGAGCGGGGGAAACTGTCTGGATTTCGAGCAAACAGCGAGATCACTTGCCCTAGTGCTTGGTGAAAAGTGGCATAGGCTTCCAGCCTGTGGTGATTCGCCAAAAACCCTGATCGGCAGGCAAGATGCCTGCCGCCACTTCCCCAGTGGC
>SXHS01000044.1 GCA_005773145.1 Planctomycetaceae bacterium
CGTGCGGCGTTGCCCTCACCCCCGACCCCTCTCCCCCGAAATACGGGGGAGAGGGGAGAAAAAGTCCTTCACGGCGGTGTCCCGTTGGGGGCATCCGGCCAGATGGTATTCCGCCAAAAACGGCCGCCGCCAGCATTTCCGCTTTTGGCTTTCGTGGACGCGGCAGCTGGCCTTGTCGGGATTTGGGCAACTGGTAGACTGGGCCGTTTGCTACTGGAGCTCGTAGGGCAGCATATTCTGGGATGTGATTAGGGTAACCGACTGATGGATCAGCACGGGTTCGACGGGAAAAGGGGATGCAATGGCACGGTCGTGTGAAGTTTGTGGCAAGCAGGCCCAGATGGGCAACCGGGTGGAGTTGCGCGGTAAGGCGAAGTACTTGGGTGGGGTCGGTACCAAGATTACCGGCATCACACGTCGTCAATTCAAGCCCAATTTACAACAGGTGAAGATCACGACGAGCAACGGGACAACCAAGACGGTGCGTGTTTGTACCCAATGTCTGCGGAGTGGACGCGTCCGCCGGGCCGTGCGCCATCCGCTGTTCCGCTTGTCTCCCAGCGATCAACAAGTGGCCGCTCAATCGGCGTCGTCCTAAGCCGGGCGGGCCGGGTGTAGCGGTCTGGGCTTGGTTCACTCGTGACCAGATGGCTGCTGCGCCGCCGCCGATGCTGACAATGAGGAATGCGGCGACATGAGTCTTACACGTCAAGATGTCGAGAAGGTGGCCCTTTTGGCTCGGTTGCGATTGGCTCCGAGCGAGGTCGACACGATGACTCGCCAATTGAGTCAGATAGTCGACTATGTGCAGCTGTTATCCGAGTTGAACACGGATGACGTGCAGCCTCTTGCACACGCGATTGAGGTCACTAACGTATTTGCTGCCGATCAGCCACTGGATAGTTTGAGCCGCGAGGAGGCGCTTTCCAACGCGCCGCACACCGACGACGAATACTATCTGGTGCCCCCCGTGCTGGGATCGTAGTTTGCCGCGTTTCATTGGCCTGACCGACGCTTTATCTCATGTCGCTGATTGATCTGACCGCCACCGAGTTGCAGTCGCAACTAGCCTTAGGCCATATCACGGCGGTGGAGGTGACGGGGGCATTTTGGGCTCAGATTGAGCGGCTGAATGAACAGGTGGGGGCGTTTCTTGCCACCCGCCGGGACATGGCGCTGGAGGCCGCCGAGCGCATCGACCTGCAGCGTGCCAAGGGGGCCGCGGTGGGACCGTTGGCTGGCATTCCCGTGGCATTGAAGGATTTGATTTGCACCCAAGGGGAGCGGACCACTTGCGCTTCGCGCATGCTGGCATCCTTCGTGCCCCCTTACGATGCGACGGTGGTGGAGCGACTTCGGTCTGCCGATGCCATTCTGATCGGCAAGACCAATCTGGACGAGTTCGCCATGGGGGGCTCGACGGAATCGTCGGCCTTGGGCGTGACGCGGAATCCTTGGGATCTGGAGTGCGTGCCGGGCGGTTCGAGTGGTGGTGCCGCAGCATGTTTGGCAGCGCGCATGGTACCCCTCTCCGTTGGGACGGATACGGGGGGATCGATTCGTCAACCGGCTGCATTTTGCGGCGTTACGGGGCTCAAGCCGACCTACGGACGGGTCAGTCGTTATGGGTTGATCGCGTTTGCCAGCAGTCTGGATCAGATTGGTCCGATGGCCCGCAGTGCGGAGGATGTCGCGCTGCTTTTGGAAGTGCTTGCCGGTCATGATGCTCGCGATTCGACGAGCGCGGCAGTTCCCGTACCTCGTTACACCGAATGCCTGCGACAACCGTTATCCGGTTTGCGAATTGGCGTGCCGCGGGCGCATTTCGCCGATGGTTTGGATCCGGAAGTCGCTGCCGCCGTGCAGGAAGGGCTGCGCGTGTATCGCGACCAAGGTGCGGAGATTCGCGAGATCGAACTGCCGCACGGCCGCTACGGCATCGCCGCCTATTATGTGATTGCTCCCAGCGAGGCATCCAGTAATCTGGCCCGCTACGATGGCGTGCACTATGGCTATCGGACGGATGAGGCGGCCCTCTTGGCCGAATGGCGCGAAGAGTCTCGCCGCTTGATGGATGCTGGCGACACGTCGGCGCTGCAACAGTCGGACAATCCCTTGGTTCGCATGTACCGACGCACGCGGGCGGAAGGATTTGGCCCGGAAGTGAAGCGGCGCATCATGTTGGGGACCTATGCGTTGAGTGCGGGCTACTACGATGCCTACTACCTCAAGGCCCAGAAGGTCCGACGGCTGATCCGCCAGGATTACGATCGGGCCTTCGAGCAGGTGGATTTGATTTTGGGGCCGGTGACGCCCGGCCCCGCGTTTCGGGCGGGGGAAAAGGCCAGCGATCCGCTCTCGATGTACCTCGTGGATTTGTTCACGGTGGGGGCCAACCTGGCGGGGATCCCGGCGATTTCCGTCCCCTGTGGGTTCACGTCGCGTGGACTCCCGGTGGGGCTGCATCTGCAAGCGCCCCCGCTGGAGGAGTCCCGTCTGTTGCGTGCGGCCTACATGTATCAGCAGACGACCGATTGGCACACTCGCAAACCGAGCTTGGCATGAAACAGCCGCCGGAACCGGATCACTTGCCGTATAAGATTGTGATTGGGCTTGAAGTGCATGTCCAATTGGCGACGCGCACCAAGCTGTTCTGCCGCTGCAACACGCAATTCGGTGCCCCCCCCAACACGCAGACGTGTCCGGTGTGTATTGGGCTGCCTGGTGCCCTGCCGGTCATGAATGACGAAGCCTTTCGGTTATCGCTGCAGACGGCCCTGGCGTTGAACTGTCAGATTCCCCCGTCGACCAAGTGGGATCGGAAGCAGTATTACTATCCCGATCTTCCCAAAGGGTATCAGATCAGTCAGTACGACTTGCCGCTGTCGCACGATGGCTTCCTGGAGATTCACGACTCGCAGCAGCGGTTCGAATCGAAACGAGTCCGCATCCGCCGGGCCCATTTGGAGGAGGATGCCGGCAAGAGCATCCATGACGAGCGATCGGGGACGGCGGATAGCCGCATCGATCTCAATCGAACTGGGACTCCCTTGTTGGAAATCGTCAGCGAACCCGACATGTCGTCAGCCCTTGAAGCACGCACGTTTCTTGACGAACTGAAATTGGTTCTCGTCTATCAAGGTGTGTCCGACTGTAACATGCAGGAGGGGAGCCTGCGGGTCGATGCCAACATCAACTTGCATATCCGCGACAGGGAGACATGGATCCCCACGCCGATTGTGGAAGTTAAGAACATGAATAGTTTTCGCGCGGTCGAGCGGGCGCTGGAGTTCGAGGCAGACCGTCAGTTCGATGTCTGGCAGGAAACGGGGCAACGGCTCGGCGATGCCCCAAAACAGACCCGCGGCTGGGATGATCAAGCGGAGGTGACCCGGCCACAACGCGGTAAGGAGGAGTCGAGCGACTATCGCTACTTTCCCGATCCCGACTTGGTCCCGGTCAACGTCTCGCCACAGCAGTTGGACCAGATTCGCCGCCAGCTGGGCCCCATCCCCGCAGTGCTGCGGGAGCAATTGCAAACGCAATGGGGGCTGGGCGCTTATGATGCCGATGTGCTGGTCAACCAAGGACCCCGCCTGGTTCAGTACTTCACCCAACTGGCGGAGGCCTGTGGGGATGCGAAGGAGGCCAGTAACTGGGTGCAACAAGACGTCATGCGTCGTCTCAAGGAACAGCAAACCGAGATTGACGCATTCCCGGTGTCGGCCGCAACACTGGCCGAGTTGATCCGTATGAAGCAGGCTGGCCAGTTGGATCGTTCCCGAGCCCGCGAAGTCTTTCAGCACATGTGTGATCACCTACAATCGCCCCAACAGGCGATGACCGCCCTGGGAATCCAGCAGGTCGATACGGCGGAATTGTCCGCGTTGTGCCGGAGTTTGTTGGACAAGAATCCCGCGATTGTGGCCGACGTTAAGGCCGGCAAGCAGCAGGCCATTGGCTCGCTGGTGGGCCAAGCCAAAAAGCAGAATCCCAACGTGAATCCCGCTCAAGTCAAGGAAATCTGCCTGCAGCTGATAGCCGAAATGTCGTGAGTCTCGCGAGATCCTCCATGCATTGCCCGACGAATCCGGGTGGCTCCCCACGAATCCAGGCGACATGAAGACGATCGCCTTGATTGAGATCGCGCCATCCTCGAAAATTGGGCCGTGTGCGTGGCCCTGACGCATCAGGCCCGCCGCTGTCAGTGGTTCCGTATACCAACTCGTCATTCATCATGAGAGGAGTGAGCGTGGCGAAGCGCATTGAAGGCAAAGTGACGGCAGCGAGTCCCACGGGAGATCTATTGACGGACATCGGGCTGGAGCAATTGGCTGAGATCCCCAATCCCACGGAGGCGATCGTGGCCTGTGGCGGGCACGAGACGTTGGGGCTTCATCCGCCCGAGCATTGCCAGCCCGATATGACATTCGTGGCGCTGATGGGAAACTCCGGGCACGTGGAACTGGTGTTGGTGGGTGACAGCGCCAGCGAATTCTTGGGGATCCGCGTTGGTTCCCGAGTCGTGGTGAGGTGGTAGGCAACTCGTATCGGACGGCGCGTGTTGAGGCTGGAGATTTGAGATTTGAGATTTGAGATTTGACTGTGCCCGGGAATTGAAATGTCAATGACTCACGAAAAGCTGCGGCAGTGGGATCGCGAGATTGTCTGGCATGCGTTCACCCAGATGGCCGAGTATGAACCCTTCATCATTGAACGGGCCGACGGATGCACGCTGACCGATATCGACGGCAAGCAGTATCTGGATGGCGTCAGCAGCTTATGGTGCAATGTCCACGGCCATCGGCATCCCAAATTAGATGCCGCAGTGCGTGAACAGTTGGACCGCATGGCGCATGTGACCCTGTTGGGTGCGTCGCATCCGCCGGCCATTCAGTTGGCCAAGCGGTTGACGGAGCTGGCTCCCGCCGGACTCCAGCACGTTTTCTATTCGGACGACGGAGCGACGGCTGTGGAAGTTGCCGTCAAGATGGCCTTTCAGTACTGGCAACAACGACACGATCCTCGTCCCAGTAAGACGCAATTTGTGGCGTTTAACATGGCGTATCATGGAGATACGATCGGCTGCGTGAGCCTCGGCGGGATGGCTCAGTTTCACGCCATGTTTCAACCGCTATTGTTCAGTCCCTTGCGCTTGCCGGTTCCCGATACTTATCGCCTGCCGCCTGGTGTCTCGTCCGAGACCGCGTGCCAATTCTATTTGGACGCACTGCAACGCACCCTATCGGC
>SXHS01000344.1 GCA_005773145.1 Planctomycetaceae bacterium
ATTCTTGGTCGGAAGCGGTGAGTTTCGTTTTCGCACTTTGGCCCGCTGGCCGCAGTTGCCCGATGGGTACCAATGGCTTGAGGTGGCCGCCGTGGCCACGAATTCTCGCCACGAGGTCGTGATCTTCAACCGGGGTGAACACCCCGTCATCATTTGCGATGCCGAGGGTCGCTTCCTCAAATCCTGGGGAGAGGGTGCCTTCGTGCGGGCTCATGGCATTACCATCGGCCCCGACGACGCCGTGTATTGCTGCGATGATTTGGACCACACGGTGCGCAAGTACACGGCCGATGGTGAGCTCGTTTGGAAACTAGGCACCAGCGGCGTCCCCTCCGATACCGGCGCGACGAGCATCGATTACCGGACCATTCGATACGCGGGCCCCCCGTTTCACTATCCGACCGACATCGCCTTGTCGGCGGAAGGGGATCTCTTTATCAGCGACGGTTACGGCAACGCACGTGTGCATCGGTTTTCGTCCGATGGCCGCTTGATCCTTTCGTGGGGGGAACCCGGCGCGGGGCCGGGCCAGTTTGGTGTGCCGCATGGCATTGGCGTGCATCGCGATGGCCAGGTCTACGTGGCGGACCGCGAGAATTCCCGCATCCAGATTTTTTCGCAGCAGGGAGTGTACCTGGACCAAATCACCGATTTGGCGAGACCTTCTAGCTTCACCTGGGATCCGGATGGCAATCTCTACGTGGCCGAATTGGGATACCGCGCCGGTCTGTGGCCGGGGACGACCGCTCCGTATGAAGGCGCACCAGGGGGCCGTGTCACCATCTTGGACCCGCAGCGTAACGTCATCACTCGTTGGGGAGGTGGAGAGCAACCGACAGCACCTGGGGATTTCTTTGCTGCGCACGATATCTGGATCGACGCCTGCGGCGACCTCTATGTCTCGGAGGTCAATTGGACCGCCGGCGTGAACCGAGGCCTGATGCCCGCCGGATGCCATTGCCTACAGAAATTTGTGCGCATGCGCAATCCCTTAGCCGCGAAAGGCACACCATGAGAGCTTGGCGATTTTATGCGTTTGGCGATATGCGGTTGGATGAAATTCCTGTACCCGCATTGATTCCCCGTCATGTGTTGGTGGAACCGCTTTGCGTCCAACCCAGCGTTACGGAGGCCCAATTGGCACAGGGCATCCCAACGCTGGCGTACGACCGCATCCAGCGTCGGCTCGAGCGTGAGGCCCCCATCGGTCTTTTTGGCCATGAGTTTTGTGCGCGCATCGTGGAAGTGGGGCCAGACGTGCACGGCTACCGCGTGGGGGACCGAGTCGCCGCCCGCGCCAAGTTGCCCTGCGGTGCTTGCCCGCTCTGCCAATCCGAGCGCAGCCATCTCTGTCGCCGCGGCCCGGTGATCGGCTTTGATCAACCCGGCTGCTTCAGTGAGTTGGCGTTGCTCCCCGAGATTGCCCTTGTGAAGGTTGATGATGCCATCTCGGATAGCGAAGCGGCTTGTTTGCAGTCCTTGAGTGACAGCGTTGCCGCCGTGGAAACCGCCGAAGTTGGCATCGGAGACAGCGTGGTCGTGCTCGGCCAGGGGAGCATGGGACTCGAGTGTCTACAGATTGCCCGCACGCGCGGTGCGGGCCAGCTGATCACTGTCGACGTGCGCGACGAGGCCTGTGAAATTTCACGTCAGCTGGGTGCCGACCACGCCCTGAATGCTACCAAGTGCGATCCCGTTGCCACGATCCTGGATCTGACCGGAGGCAATGGCGCGGATATCGTGTTTGAGTGCGCCGGTGGCAGCCCCAAACAGGGACTGGCCGGAAGCGGCACGCTCCGCCAAGCGATCGATGCGGTGCGTTCGGGGGGTAAAATCATTGGCGTTTCGTGGTTTGGTGCCCCTTTGGAGCTGGACGTCGATCGGATGCGTGAGCGCAGTTTGCGCTATTTGTTTCCCGACATTAGCACCCAAGCCCATCTGGAGTTTACGGTGCGTCTGATGGCCTCTGGTCGCGTGAACATGGGCCCCACCATTCGCCATATCCTGCACGGCCTGGAATCGGTTCCGGAGGCCTTTGAAATCACCGCCCACAAGGGGAAATATCAGGCCATCAATCCGGCCCAGGTGATGATGAAGCGTCCGGCATGATGGGTGTTGCTCGCGCTCCATTTGCTATACTGTCGTCCTAAATCCGACGGTCGTTTCCATTCCAACGGAAGCTCCGTTGGATTGCAGTTCGCCTGCCGGGCGACGACACGGTTGTTCATTTGAGTTTGTCTGAGCGAGGACCTGTGATGGAACATCAACACCCCCCGTTGTCGAGCAGCGTGAGCTACCAGGCGGAACTACCGGTAACGGACTTCATTTTCCGCAACTATCACAACTTCAACGCGCGGGCCACGCGCGAGGCCCTGCGTGCGTATTGGCGTCACATCGAGGGGGGGGGCAAGATGTTTTGGGCGATGGCTGGAGCCATGTCCTCGGCCCAACTCGGCGTGACCCTTGCCCCTGCGATTCGAGCCGGTTTGATCCACGGCCTATCGGTAACGGGAGCGAACCTGGAGGAGTCTCTCTTCCGGCTGGTGGCCCATCATCACTACCGAGATTTCCCCGACTACCGCTATTTTACAAAGGCCAACGACACGCAGCTACTGGATGACGGCATGCGTCGCGTGACGGATACCAGCATCCCCGAGGACGAAGCCTTTCGGTCCGTGGAGAAGGTCATCGTCCCCATGTGGAAAACGGCCAGCGAGCAGGGAACACGCCGATTCTGGCACGAGTACTTCTATGACCTGGTGCGCAACCTCGACATGGCCCTATACCAAGGCAATCCCCAGGAATGTTGGTTGCTGGCCGCAGCCCAGGCAAACCTGCCGCTTGTGGTCCCCGGCTACGAGGACTCGACCTTTGGAAATATCTTTGCGTCATACGTGAAATCGGGGGATTGCCAGGCATCCATCGCCAAGTCCGGCATCGAATACATGGCCGACTTCTACGATGAATACCGCGATCTGTCCCAGGACGGCGGTGTTGGATTCTTCCAGATTGGCGGCGGTATTGCCGGCGATTTCCCGATCTGTGTCGTGCCGTCGATCAAATACGACCTGGGGGAAACGGTCCAACCTTGGGCGTACTTCTGTCAGATCTCGGATTCGACCACATCTTATGGATCCTACTCGGGGGCTACCCCCAACGAAAAAATCACCTGGGACAAACTGACTCAGGATACGCCCATGTTTATCATCGAATCGGACGCGACCATTGTCGTACCGCTGATCTTGACCGCACTGCTTGAGTGCCAACGAAATCCAACCAGCGCCCGCGCTCTCATGGCGGATCGGTCGCCCGATCGGGGGTGATGTCCCCGTCAGCGTTGAGAGTCCGCGTTAAGACCGGCAGCAAACGTCAGTCGCCCAAAGAAGGCCGGCTGGTGAAAATCGGGCTGTGGGCGATCCACTTGCGACCACGTCAGCCAATGTGGGTGCGACGTTTGGTCGCCACATTTGTAGAAGTTCGCTCGCCAGACAGTTCCCGGTTGGGGTTGCTCCACGCGCACGTACTTGCGCACCACGTCGAATGGCAAACGAACGGCAACCGTCCACGCGATCGGTGACGCGATTTCGGGTTCAATGGTTTTTTGCGGCAAGGACCGAACGATCTCGATGCGGTCACAGTCCTCCACCGCCACCAATCCATTCGGCAGCTGGGGCGTGTGGACTCCAAATAGCATGACGCCGCAGCAATTTATCTCCAGGTTCAAATACCCCGCTTGGGCATCACCATTGGGCGTAAAGAAGAACTCGACACAACTATCCAAGCAGACCGAATCGTGGTACCCACGAGCCACCGCGCGTACGAAGCGGTCTTCCACGCGAAATATTAAGTCCAAGTGTCGATCATCATAGACCACCTTGGCCTGAGTCTTCGGCCGATGATCGGGCGGATTCCCCATGGCGAGTGAGACGGATAGGGGGGATACCGACTTCCATGGTTCCTCATCCCAATCCGCATGGAGTGGCGCATCGCGAGGCACGCGCGCCGCTTGGTACTCGGCGACTTCGCCCCGCCTGGCCGTCTCCTCCGCCATGCTGACCGGGGCACTCGCCAACACGACAAGCAGCGCAACGATGGATAGCCGACATTGCTCCGACATCGAATTACTTACGATCCTGTTAGTCGGTGACAATCGCCCAGATATTACGAAACCGCACGGGATTGCCATGTTGCTGCAAGAAGAGCGGCCCAGGCTTACCGAAGGATTCAGCTTCGCTGTCCTCCCCGGGGCCATAAGGTGCCAAAACCACGCGATCGTGAATACAAATGCCGTTGTGATGGACCGTCAACATGGCGGGCGTCAGCACCTTTCCCGCCGCATCCTTCTTCGGTGCCTCGAAGTCGATATCGTAGGTTTGCCAAGATAACGGTGGCAGGCACATGTTCAAGCGAGGCTTCACCATTTCATGAATTCCGCCGCAGCATCCGAAATCCGCTAGCCTTTCAAATTTTCGGTTTTCAGAATTCCAAGCGAACGAGTCCAGCACCTGAATTTCCCACTTCTTCCGAATGTACACTCCACTGTTTCCGCGCGACATGCCAGCCGCTGCCGGCATGAACGGAGTGCGAAACTCGAGATGAACTCGATGACTGTTAAACTGACGCTTGGTCTGAGTTCCCACGTCCAGCAAATTGTTTTCGACGATTTTCCCATCGACCCATTCATCCGTGTTGCTGCCGTCGAACAACACGATCGCCCCAGCCGGTGGCTTAATTCCCAGGGTCGGCGATTGGCGAAAGATCTTTTTCAACTCAAAAGCAGTGTCCGGCAACTCATTGCGAAACATGAGTGCCTCACCACGCATGACGCCCTCTTGTATCGTGGCCTTTAGATTGGGATTTTCGAAAGCCAGTTTCTCACCATGAATGCCAACGGCATGGGTGATTCCGTCCTTCGTTTCCCCCTTGAAGTGGAACCGAAATTTCTCATCCCAACCCGCGCCGGGCAGTCCCCCCTTGTACAGCACCCCCTCGAACTTGCCATTGCCCAAGGCAATGACCTGTGCGGCGACCGCGAGCGTGAATCCCTGCTGGCCAACATGCCCGATATATTCTCCTTGAACAGCGAAATCGGGGCCGGCCGAATCGGCATCCGTAAACGCCGGATGCTTATCCGCCGCGACGGCCGAACGATTGGTATTTAGAAATCCGCAACAAGCAACGACCCACAATAAACAGACCAAGATTCTCGTGAATCCCTGTCGTCGTCCCATAACCATGTGTTACCTCATTTTTCAAACGATAGTCGTGTCAAAATGTCGCCGAACGTCCCAAGGATCATGTCCTCACAATCCCCATGGCCCGACTCCCCCACCATGCGGCTCAGTCTCTGCACTCGCCAATCTCTGCGCCTCCGCGTCTCTGCGTGCCAACTTCCCCCCGTGCCATCGTCCCCCTGTGCCAACTCCACATCGCCCGCCACCGACCGTTTCCCGGCAGCATTAGATTGCCGTCGGAAAGCCATAAGGCGTTCGATATTCCTTCGTCAGCATATCGTGAGCGGCCGGGTGGTTGGTAATTTTCTCGGCTTCGGGGTCGAATTCCAGCACGGTGCGGGTGCGGGCGGCAATCTCTCCGAGGTGAATGAGTCCGCAGGACAGATGGGCCACTTCAACCCCAGCCGTTGGTTGGGTGCGAGTCCGAACGCCGTTGAGAAAGCTTTCCCAATGGGTGGGTACGGGAATCCCGACACGTCCCGACTTGCCGCTGGCCGGTCCGGGCTCTTCTTTGCGTCCTAGATACGTGCGGAAGAACCCACGTCGCGAAAAGATCATGTAGCCCTCAGTGCCGTAAAAGGCATTCCCACTATCGACACCCAGTTGACCATAGAGAGTGAACAGACGGTCTTCATAGACCAGCACACGACCATCCGCGTACTCATAGGTCACGGTCATATTATCTGGATACTCACTATAGCCAGCGGGGAGGACGTTGCTTCCATGCCCGGTGATCCGGATCGGATGCGTCTCAACTCCCAAGCCCCAGCGTGCCATGTCGATATCGTGGGCACCGTCATCGCCGAAGTCGCCGTTGCCGTATTCGCGAAACTGCCGCCAGGTTCCATGGAACCGCAACGTGTTGAACGGGCGTTGTTTGGCTGGTCCCAGCCACCGATCGTAGTCCACGCCGACAGGCACTTCGCTATCGGAAACGGGAACCCGAGGGCCTCGGTTCTGGCAATTCCAAGCCTTGGACATCTTGATGTCACCGAGGATGCCGGACTTGAGCACCTCGCCAGCCTCGACGGTGACGGCGCTTGAGCGCATTTGCGTGCCGTGTTGCACGACACGATTGTATTTCTTCGCGGCATCGACCAGGACTCGCCCCTCGTGAAAGACATGTGATGCCGGTTTCTCAACATACACATCTTTGCCCGCCTGCATCGCAGCCAGCGCGATGGGAGCATGCCAATGGTGTGGCGTGGCAACGGCGACCGCGTGCACATGGGGATCATCGAGCACGCGCCGATAGTCCGTCACCAATTGTGGCTTGGGTTTCTGATTCTCTTCCACCACTTTGGCCCGCTTCTCGGACTGTCGCGGATCCGCGTCGCAGAGATACATCAGATCAACCGAAAGATTCTCTTTAGACAACGTGGAAACATGCGAGCCCCCCATCCCGCCGCAGCCGATCACTGCCACTCCCAGTTTTTCCGTCGCATTCGCTCGAGCGTGTCGAGCGGGCCACGTATGGGCGGCAAGGGCGCCGACGGTCATCCCCGCGGTGGTGGACATAAACTTCCGACGTGTGGTTAGCCGATGCGTTGGCGCTTGAGGTGTCGACATTTGCAATTGCTCTCGCTTGTTCAGGATTGGACTAGAGTCTTCCCACTATGGTCTTCCCACTATTGCGGATCGGACGTTCTTGTCGCCACGGCAGTCCTGGATAGTAACTGGCGTGCACCTGCTGTGTCTACCACGGCCAGCGGGCCAGCTCAACCAATCGAACCGCCAAGGCGCCAAGGACGCGGAGACCTACATGGCCAACGCCCTTAAGTACGTTTCTTCTCCCCCCTATTTCGCTCGTTTTACCGCACAAGTCTGCCTTGGCGAGCGGTGGGCGTCAGCCCACTGTGTCGGCTCTTCGGCCCGCCGTCTATTTCCCTTTCCACAACCACTTCGCGGAATTGGACGGAAACAGGGGAAACCGCTCGCTCACTAGGCTTGCGCGGCCGACAGGTTCCGACTATCTTGAGTTGGAATTCCCACTCGCCAATCAACTCAGATGCATGAGAAAGGACCGGAACGATGCAGCGCACGATTGTTCAACCGAGGCAATTGGACCTCGATTCGCCTGGCCGGCGGGACTATTGGGTGGCGCTCGAGCATGACAGCGTCTGGGGAGATCACCTGATCCCGCTGACCGTGTGGGTCGGACCCAAAGCTCAGCCGGACCAAGGGCTTGTGGCGTTCGGCTCCAATCACGGCAACGAGTATGAAGGGCCCGTGGTACTCAAGCACTTGCTTCGCGAAATACGATTGGAAAATGTTATGGGACGGATCATCCTCGTCCCCGTCCTCAACGCGCCTGCATTCCGCGCGGGGACTCGTGAAAGCACTTTGGATGATGGAGTCAATCTCAATCGGGCATTTGTCGATGGGGCCGGCACCACGACCGCGTTGGCTGGGATCACACATCGCATCGCCGCATTTGTCCGGCAAACCATCTGGCCGCGGGTGCACGTGGTGCTCGACCTGCACTCTGGAGGCGAGGTGGCTCGGTTTGCGATGTGCGCCAGTTTTCACGAAGTGGACGATCCGCAGTTGTCCCAATCGATTGAGCAAACCGCGCGATGGTTTGGAACACCGTTGATCGTCACTTACCAGAATTCCACCCCCGGACTACTGCCAAGTGAAGCCGAACGCCTGGGAAAAATCACGGTCGGCACGGAGCTCGGCTGGGGGTGTGCGGTGCAGCCGCAGGGGGTTCGCTATGGTCGACAGGGAGTCCTCGCAGCGGCCATTCACCACGGACAACTGCTGGGGGAAATCCAGCCCATCGGGCATCACGAAGCAGGGACCCAGCGCAAGGTCGAGATGGTGAACCGAGAATGCTTCACCGTCGCCCCTTTCGACGGGCATTACGAGCCATTGCGGGAATGCGGCGACCGCGTGCAGGCGGGCGAGACCGTCGGACTGCTGCATGATTTCGATCATCTCGACGCCGATCCGTGGCCGGCCGTCTCACGCGTTGAGGGAGTTGTCTTGGCGCAGGCCTGGCGGGCTCCTGTATTGCGAGGGCAACACATAGTCGTCGTGGCTCAAGAACGGGCGTTTCTCACCAGTTAGCCTCCAGCCCCGAAGGGCAGCGCCGTGAAGGATGTTTTACCGGGAATAATGGGGTTTTCTCGGTCATAGGCTCCTCCTGGGAACGCCCTGATCATGAGGCGCTGGCTCGTAACCCGAAGCGTCAGCGAGGGCAGCCTGCCACAGGGGGCGCCCAAGGTAGGTGATGAATGACGCGAGAATCCTCGATTCATTCGCCAACGGCCCTCGCTAACGCTTCGGGTTACGACGGAAATCACCCGCACACGAGCGGCCCATCGAAAAATCCTTCGCGGTCATTCATTTGCAGCGTTGCCTACTCAAGACGCAGCAGCGCGTAATTCTTTTTTCCCGTACGCAGGACGATCACCGATTCGCTCGCCAAATCCCTTGTGGTCAACGTTTTTTCCGCATCGCTGACACGGCGGTTGTTGACATAAGCCCCCCCCTGCTGCACACTCCGTCGCGCCTCGCTCTTGCTCTTAGCCAATCCGGTCAGGACGAGTGCATCCAGCATGCCCAATCCGGTCTGTTCCATTTGACTGCGTGACACCTGGTGACTGGGAACGTCGGCGAAAATCTGGGCCAGTTGCGCGTCACTGGCAGCATCAATCTCGTCGCCAAAAAAGACCTGAGTGGCCCGCTGCGCAATCGACAACCCGGCCTCGCCGTGGACCAACCGCGTGATGTCGCTCGCCAATGCCTGTTGACTTTCGCGTTTCTCCGGAGACTGGGCGCGGGCCTGGTCCAAAGCCAAGATGGATTCGTGTGGCAACTCGGTCAACATGCGCAGGCAGCGGCCGGCATCTTCATCCGCCACGTTGATCCAATACTGATAAAATTGGTAGGGACTCGTGCGTTCGGCGGACAGCCAAATGGTTCCGGATTCGGTCTTCCCCATTTTGCTGCCATCGGTCTTGGTCAACAGTGGCCCCGTGATGCCGTACAACGTTACGGATCGCATGCGTCGAGCCAGGTCGATTCCGGCTGTAATGTTGCCCCACTGATCGCTACCGCCGATCTGGAGCTGACAATCGTAGTGCTGATTGAGGTGCACGAAATCATAGGCCTGCAGGAGCATGTAGCTGAATTCTGTGTAGCTGATTCCACCGTCCTCGCGTTCCAAGCGGGAACGGACCGAATCCTTGCCCAACATCACGTTGACGGGAAAATTCTTACCAATATCGCGAAGGAAATCGAGGTAGCTGAACGACCGCATCCAATCCAGGTTGTTGACCAAGCGGGCCTGGGTCGGACGCGAATCGAAGTCGAGAAACTGGCGCATTTGCCGCGCGATACCGTCGACATTGGCCTGGAGGATCTCCGCGGACAGCAGGTTACGTTCCTCGCTCTTGCCGCTGGGATCTCCAATCATGCCCGTGGCGCCCCCGACCAGTGCGATCGGCTGATGGCCGGCTGTCTGAAACCGGCGCAAGAACATCAAGGGGACCATGCTCCCCACGTGCAGGCTGTCCGACGTGGGATCGAAACCGGCGTACACGGTGCGTGATGCGGCGGCTAACCATCCAGGCAGTTGCGCGTCGTCGGTCGTCTGGTGGATGAGACCGCGCCAACGCAGATCGGCAATCAAGTCCATGGCCATACAGGATTCCTAACGCCACATATCGTCATTGGCAAAGGGATGATCGAAACCGAGTAACTTTGGTTTCGGTAGAACTTTCAGCACGGCCTCCGCCAACCGCAGGTCCTCGCGCGTGGTGATTTTGATATTGAGTGGCGAGCCTTGTATCAACGTCACGGGATGTCCCAGTTTTTCCACCATCTCGGCATCATCGGTGGCCCGTCCCGCATCACCATGGGCGTAGGCATCGAGCAACAACTGGCGTCGAAAAACCTGTGGCGTCTGAGCTTCCCAGAGCGCAGCGCGGGGGACGGTTTCCTGGACCGTGCGTTGGGAGGCTCGTTTCAGCGTCGCCACGACGGGTACGGCCAGCAGCGCCGCCCCCGACTGTCGTCCAGCCTCAAAGACACGATCGATCCATTCATCGACCAGACAGGGGCGTGCCGCATCATGCACCGCCACGAACTCGCATTCCGGGCGCACATGGCACAATGCGTTTTTGACCGAATCGCCACGCTGGTCCCCCCCTTCCACGACCTGCAGGCCGAGGATGGCGATATTGGCCCCAAATTTCTCCTGAAACATCTGGCGATCGTCTTTCGACACCACGACCAGCACCTGCCCCACGTCGTCCCGTTGCAGGAATCGTTCCACGGAATGCAGCCAAACCGCACGATTATCCAACGGCACAAAGGGCTTGCGGTAGTGCTTATCCTGAAAGCGGCTACTCCGCCCAGCCGCCAACACGATTACAGCGAATGGTTTCACCTTTGAATCTCCCCCGACAGACGGACCGGTGTGAACTTATTTTGCTCGATCATAGGGCATCATAATCTCATCCGGCTGCAACCCGGTGATGGATTGGAAACCGCCGTCCACGATTTTCTCCCCCAATTGGTTCGCCAGGCGGAAGTAGCGATCGCTGGGCCGCGTGCCCTGCAATCGCTGTTGCAGGTTCTGACAGAGAATATCGGCGGCACTACGGACGATCTCGTCGCCATGCCGGGCAGCGTAGAGGCTGGTTGCGAGCATTACGATCAGGGACTGCAACCGCCCCGACAGCTCGGCCATACGGCATTGTCGATCGGCCAGTTTCAACTGGAATCGCCGCATGGTGCCACTAATCTCCATCGGTGATCGTTGCAGCATTTGGCTGGCAAATTCCACATGAGCCCGCAACTCCGACGGCATCGACGGCAAAGGGGGCTGGCGGGGAATGCGCACCTTTTGGCCAATCATCCACTTGGCATAGGGACCCATCGCATGCCGCAGGGCCCACACGTGGGCCGGATTGAGGAGATTGGGTTTCCGAATTCCAGCCGCCTGCAAGGCCTTGCCCACCGGTTCGAAATACGTCGTGCCATGGTGTTTCACCAGCGACTTGAAGAAGGCCATGCTCAACATCTCCCCTTCACCTTCGTAGATGCAGGGGGCGAGATATTCGTGAACGTTGTCACCAAACATATGGCCATGTAGGAATGCACGGCCGCCATGCGTCTTCATGTAGAGTTCGATGGCCGCTTCTTTCTGCGCCTCGCTGCCGAAGATCTTGGCGACAATACATTCCATTTCACCTCGGTATCCTTGGTCGATCAAACCGGAACACCAGGCGACCAGGGCATCGCAGCCGACGACAAGCGAAGCCAGGCGGGCCAAACGGTGCAACACCAGTTCCCGCTTGGCAATCGGCTGGCCGTACGTGACGCGATAGTGGGCCCAAGGTATCATGCTGGCCATCATCAGCCGCATCGTCCCCGCGGCATTGGCGCAGAGTGCGATGCGCCCCAAGTTCAAACCGTGATAGGCAATGGTCAGTCCATTGCCGCGGATGGGATCGAGGAGATTCTGCACCGGAACCCGGAAGTCACGAAAGACGATCCCTTGATTGTAGGTCTGCTTGAGGGCCCACAGTCCATATTTCTTAAGTTGAAAATGTTCGTTTTCCTGATCGGGCAACTCGCAGACCAAGACGGCGGGCGTGTTGTCAATCAGGCAGACCAGTCCAATCACGCGTCCGGGGACGACGTTCGTGATGAATAGCTTTTCGCCGTTCACCAAGAACGAGTCTCCGTGTCGTTCGGCGCGGGTCTTCAAGGCCGTCAAGTCGGATCCTGCGCCGGGCTCCGTGAGTGCGAAGGCCGACAATTTTTCACCGCTGGCCAACTTGGGAAGAAAACGCTGTCGTTGTTCGTCGGTACCGAAGGTGCGTACGGGGTCCACCGCGCCGATGCAGCCATGCACAGACGCCAATCCGGCCACCGTGGGGTCGGCTAGGGCCATGCGCGTCAAAAAGGGGGCAAAACTGCGAAACGGTGCCGCCGAACCACCGTATTGCTGATCCACCAACAAGCCCCAATAGCCACACTCGGCCAAGTCCTGCATCACGCGGGTGGTAATCTTGCCCTGTTCGTTCAACAAGCTTCCTGCCGATCGATGGCGGCGGACGATTTCCAGCGAACGGTCCATCACTCGCAACACATCGGCAGGCGTATTTTCGGCTGGCGACTCGAACAATTCAGCCGAAAGTGGATGTTCCCAAATCGCCCGGTGGGCGGGACTGTTAACGGTTTGATACTGCGGCTTGAACAGCATCTCGACTTGGTCGTCGGCTTTGTCGATCGCTCCGGTGCGTCGGGATTCCTCCTCGCTCTTGCCTCCCATTTTCAGGGCGGTTTCGGCGAACGAAGCCATTCCATCTTCCGTTGGCCGTGACGGATCGTGGGGGGGTGATGGTTGCGGTTGAGTGGTCATGATGGTTTCCCCGTCGAATTCGTTGGGTAATGCCGCTGCTGGAACAAGGTGAAGGGTTACTTTTCGTCGCGATACATGGCTTCAATAAGTGGGCTGCAGTTGGCCATGATGACCGACCGCCGCAAGCTGAGTTTGGGGGTCATTTCGCCACTCTCAATTGTGAATCCACGATCCATGATGGTGAATTTGCGAATCTGCTCATGCTGCGACACGCAGGCCAAACGTTGTTGGATACGTTGTGCGTACAGCTCAACGACGCGGGGGTGGCTGACAATTCGTTTCTTACTGAAGGCAAAAATCCGTCGGCTGATCAATTCGCCCCGCAATTTCTGCGGATCGGGGACGATGAGCGCCGTCAGGTAATTGCGTCCGTCCCCAACCACCACGGCCTGGAGAATTAAAGGATCTTGGCAGAGCAAATTTTCCAGATGCGCTGGGGCAATATTCTTTCCGGTCGCGGTGACAATCAAGTCCTTTTTGCGCCCCGTGATGAACAGAAACCCGTCGGAGTCCTGGTGGCCGATATCGCCCGTGTGGAACCACCCCCCTTGAATCACCTGGCGTGTCGCTTCGGGCCGTTGCCAGAAACCGGCCATCACGTTGGGTCCGCGGACCAACACCTCGCCATCGTCGTCGATGCGAACGTCAACGCTATCCACGGGCTTCCCCACCGAGCCGCGACGCACGGCGGACGGAGTTGCGGTGGACACCACGGGGGACGTCTCGGTCAGACCATATCCTTGGTAGACGGGAATTCCTTGGCTGACAAAAAAATCGTAATCGGCGTCGGACAACGCGGCGCCGCCACTGAAGCAAGCACGCAATCGCCCCCCCAGCAGGGACTGCAAACTACCCGTTTGCTGGCTCTGCCCAACGTCCAGCAACCGCTGATGAATGCGACGAAAGAAATAGGGGACTCCCGTGATCAAGGTCGGCCGAATTTCCGCACAGTCGGGCAGAATGGCTTCGCGTGTTGCGGACAGCGCCAATCGGGAACCGCCGGCAATCCAGGTATACAGTTCGCAAGTGCGGGCGAAGATATGGCTGAAGGGGAGAAAACAGAGACGCAGGTCGTCCGCATGTTGGTCAAACGATGCCAGCACGGCGCGAACGTTGCTGGTGAGATTTCCGTGGGTCAGCATCACCCCCTTGGGCTCACCCGTCGTCCCCGAGGTGTACAGGATGGTGGCCAGCATCTCCGGGCTCAGCGCGGCGAGGGCCCGCTGCGCCATGCCCTGCGATTGACCTTCCTTGACTTCCTCACGCAGGGCATGCCAAGACGTCACTGCCTTACCGAGGGGAGCCCCTGGCGACTTTTCGTAGGTGATGAAACGAATACCGGCCGGCAAGCGATCACGGCAGGCCGCCAACTTTTCCAATTGGACCGTGGTGGAGACAACCACCACGCGAGCGCCGCTGTCGGCGATCTGTTCGACCAATTGGTGCCCCGCCAGGGACGTGTGGAGCGGGACATGCACCCCAAGGGCCATCAGGATAGCTTGATCGCACACGATCCATTCCCGTCGATTCTCAGCTATTTGTACGACGCGATCCCCCGGGGCGACGCCCCATTGTTCGAGCACGACGGCCAATCGGCTGGCCTCATCGGCCAATTGCCGCCAAGTGGTCGCGCGAAACCGGCCGTCGCAACGCTCCCAGAGCGCATCCTGCGAGCCGCTCACTTCCACCCGGTGGAGAAACATCGCGACGAGCGTACTATCCGGACCCATCATCGAACGATCATCCAACCCGTTCAAAAATCGTGGCAATGCCCTGTCCCAAGCCGATGCACATGGTGGCCAACCCCAAGTTGGCTTGACGGTCGATCATCGCATGGATCAAGGTGGTCGAGATCCTCGCTCCGCTGGCCCCCAAGGGATGGCCAATGGCAATCGATCCACCGCGAACGTTGACCTTCTCTTCGTTCATCTGCAAAAGTCGCATGCAGGCCAGCGCCTGCGCTGCAAACGCCTCGTTTAATTCGATCAGATCCAGATCGGCCATGACCAATCCGGCGCGTTGCAGGGCCTTCTCGGTCGCGGGAACGGGGCCCGTACCCATCACGGACGGTTCCACTCCCGCCACGGCCGTGGCACGAATGCGCACCAGCGGCTTCAGCCCCAGGGCTCGAGCCTTGTCCTCCGACATCACCAACATGGCCGAGGCACCGTCGTTGAGGGGTGAACTATTGCCGGCGGTCACGGTTCCCAATTGGGGCATGAAGGCGGGATCCAGAGCGGCCAATTGCTCGAGACTGGTATCCGCGCGGATGCATTGGTCACCGCGGAGCAATTCGCGGTTCCCCTGTTCATTGCGGCCATAGACCGGAACCCATTCGCGATCGAACTGAGCAGCCGCATGCGCGGCAGCGGCGCGCTGATGACTGCGCAACGCAAAGGCATCCTGGTCCTCGCGAGAAATGCCTTGGGTTTGAGCTAAGAACTCGGCCGTCACACCCATCAACAGTGCCCCGCGCGAGGTCCGTTGGAAGAGTTTGGGGTTGATATCGATGCCGTGGTCCATTGGAACATGTTGCATGTGCTCCAAGCCGCCCACGATGTGTACCTGCTCACCACCCGCCATGATGGCATGTGTCGCTTGGTGCAGCGCCTGCATGCTGCTGCCGCAAAGTCGGTTCACGGTCACGCCACCGGCATGCGAGGGGAGTCCCGCCATCAACGCCACATTGCGTGCGACGTTCAACCCTTGCTCCATGGTCTGCTGGGTATTCCCCATGACCACGTCCTCGACTTCCTGAGGATCGATGCCCGTACGGTGCAGCAAGTGCTGAATGCAGGCCACCGCCAGATCATCGCTGCGCACATCACGAAACCAGCCGCGTTCCGCGTGGGATCGACCGATCGGCGTGCGCACACAATCCACAACTACGGCGGAATTCACGTCGGGTACTCCTTTGACTCAGCCCCTTAGGGCTTCGGCGACTCACCATAAAAGGTCTCTCCCCGGGACGCCATCAGACGCAGGCGCTCCGTGGGTTGGTACTGCGGCCCCAATCCGCTGAACGGCTGCAACAGGTCCAGGATGCGCTGGGCTCCCAGGGTGTCCGCCCAATACATCAATCCTCCCAGGAATGGCGGAAAGCCAATACCAAAGATCAGTGCCAAGTCGATGTCGCGAGGATCGCGAACCAATCCCTCCTGCAACATCCGCGTGGCCTCCAAGAACATCGTCAGCATCAATCGATGCGTGATGGTTTCCGATCGCATCTCCGGCTCAGTGGCCGCGACAAACGGTTGCAAAAGCGGCACCAGCGTTGGATCGGCCTGGGCCCGCTGCCGCTTGTTCTCGTACGAATAGAAGCCGCGGCCCGATTTCTGGCCTAAGCGGCCCGCCTCGACCAGGCATGGCAAGATCGGCGAGCTGTGTACGCGATCGGGGAACGCCTCCAACAGTGTCTCCCCTGCATATTTCGCAGTGTCGATGCCCACCATGTCGTACAACTCGATCGGACCCATCGGCATACCAAATCGCTTGGCTGCCCGCTCGATCTTGGCGATGGGCACCCCGTCGCTGACGAGTCGCAGGGCTTCGTTCATGTAGGGAAACAACAGACGATTCACCAAGAATCCCGGTCCATCCTGGACCACAATGGGAAACTTGCCAATGTGCTTGGCATAGGCCACCGCGCTGGCCACCGTCGCATCGCTGGTGCGCGGCCCACGTATCACTTCCACCAACTTCATCTTCCGCACGGGATTGAAGAAGTGGATGCCACAGAATCGCTCGGGACGTTGCAGCGATTGTGAAAGCCGCCCGATGGGGATGGTCGACGTGTTGGTGGCCAAGATGGCGGTGGGACTAAGCTGCGCCTCCAGCCGCGCGTACAATTGTTGCTTGATGGCCCCGTCCTCGATCACGGCTTCGATCACGAGATCGCTGGCAGCCAATTCGGTGTCGGCCGTGGTCGCATTGACCAACGGAGCCATTTCCAACGCGCGTTGTACGTCGGCCTTTTTCGTTTGACGATCGTAGGCCACTTCTTCAAGAATTCTTTGCACCCCGCGTTGCAGTGCTGCGGGGGAGGCGTCGGTGATGGATACCGGCAATTGCCGCCGCACGTTGGCCGCCGCAATGCCGCATCCCATGATGCCGGCGCCTAAGACCGACACTCGGGTCGGTAGGGTGCCGCTGATGTCCGATCTTTCGATCCCACGGTCCTTCTTGTTGCGGTCGGTCAGAAAAAACACGTTCAGCAGCGCCCGGTTGATCGGCGAGCCAAACAGGGGGGCCATGCCTTCGGCTTCCTGCTGGCAGGCGGACTCCAAATCACTCCCCACGGCACCCAGCAGAACTTCGAGCGCGGCCAACGGGGCCGGATATTGACCCTTGGTCTGTTGTTGGATGTAGGCCGAGGCCGTGGCCCCTAGAAACGCCAACTCCGTCTCGTCAAAGACCGTACGGTCTTGCCAGCGCCGACGATCGTCACGGAATTGGCCACTGACCTGCTCCGCGCGTACGAGCGCGATGGCCGCATCCCGCAATCGGTCACTAGGCACCACATCACTGGTCCACCCCATCAACGCGGCCTCGTCCGCGCGACACGATTCACCGCTCGTGATCATCTGCACAGCGTTCCCGAGCCCCACGATCCTCGGAGACCTGGCCGTCCCACCCCACCCCGGAAACAAACCCAACTTGACCTCGGGGAAGCCGAACTCCGTCTTGGGATTGGTACTCAACACGCGCCGATCGCACCAGGCCGCCAACTCGGCCCCACCCCCAACACAAATGCCGTCGATCGCAGCGACCGTAACAAAGGGTGTGCGTGATAAGCGGGCAAACAGCGTCTGGCCTTGGCGACACATGGCCACGACCTGATCCGTGGGCAGGTCCAACGACGCCACAAACTCCCGCAGGTCGGCTCCGGCAAT
>SXHS01000345.1 GCA_005773145.1 Planctomycetaceae bacterium
GACGTGGGCATCGCCATGGGGTGCGGCGCCGATGTTACCCGTGAAGCCGGCGACGTGTGCTTACTCACGAGCGACATAAGTCACCTGATTGACGCCATCGTACTGGCGCGTCGCACCGTGCGGATCATTCGCCAGAATCTATTCTGGGCCTTCGCGTACAACATCATCGGGGTCGGACTAGCCTGCACCGGCAAGCTCAATCCCATGTTGGCCGCCGCCGCCATGACAGTCAGCAGCGTGGTTGTGGTGGCTAACTCACTGCGGCTTGGAATCGAGAGGCGCGACCTGCAAAACGTGGAACTCGAAAAAGAGACGGTCCATCCCGAAAACGGTTCCGAGTTCCCGGGACTGAACCGCATGCTACAGGAGGCTGCGACATGACCGACTTACTGCTGACATTTGTCGGCGGCGCGCTCGGATCGTCGCACTGCTTGGGCATGTGCGGCGGCTTCGCGCTTGCGATCGGAGCCAATGCCAGCGGCTGGCGCGGGAATCTTACGCGGCAATTCGTGTACAGCCTCGGGCGCGTCTTCACATACTCCACGGCTGGCGCGATCGCAGGCTTCGGCGCCTTGCGACTTGGCGATCAGTTGCCCTCCACCGTTCCAACTCAAGCGATGCTCGCGCTCGTTGCGGGCGTTTTGTTGCTCTATGAAGGATTGCGCGCGACCGGCACCTTGTCGCGCCGAATACAGTCAAGTGGCGCAAACTGCCTTGGGCCAAAATTCTTTGGACCGTTGTTGACGGGGGGCGGCTATCGCGAAACATTTCTGGCTGGCCTGTTCACGGGTTTTCTCCCCTGCGGCTTGGTTTACGCCTTTCTTGCTCTTGCTGCAACTACGCAAAGCGCGTGGGAAGGCGGGGCGCGAATGGCAGCGTTTGGCCTGGGAACTATACCTTTGATGGTGGTTGCAGGCGTTGGCGGAGCAGTATTGGGCGCTGCTGCCCGCCGGCATTGGTTCCGAGTTGCCGGTTGGTGCGTTACCCTTTCCGGCATAGTCAGCATCACTCGCGGCGTCAGCTTCCTTGCCGCATTGGAAGGAGCCAAGAATGCCGGCTGTCCGTTCTGCCACTAAGCGTGTCGAATCGGATAGGCAGCCAGCCTCCTCGGGCGTCTCCCCTTACGACGGTCAACCTCTTTCTCGATTTTGGATTGCTCGTCGCATTTCTTATGCTCGTTTGGGTCAGCTTCGTGTTGCGGTTCGTCGTTCCTCGCGCCACAACCGCCACTGGGCGGACGGTGTGGGGTTACAACTACGACGATTGTTCGAATCTTCAAGTCGGCCTTCTCGCCTTGTTCATGCTGGGAGTACTCGTGCACTTGATGCTTCACTGGACCTGGGTTTGTGGTGTAATCACCAGTCGATTGCGGCCTCACAAAGGCAAACCGCAACCGTTCACGGGCCGGGGACTGGCTCATTTTCCCGGCGCATTCGCGCCAGGCGCATCGTTCTGTCAGGAGTTTGTCCAACGTGGTTCCAGGGAAAATGTGCCTGTCCCCCACTCTTGGCCAGTACGGCCGCAACGAAATCACTCAGGCGCCGCGCCGTCCCCTGTGGCAACGGTTTGCTCGACAGTTCGCCGATCTTGTGATCTGGATTCTGATCGTCGCCGCCCTCATCTCCGGCGTCGTGGGTGAGTGGTTGGATGCCGGCGCGATCCTGTCGATTGTCCTGCTCAATGGGGTGCTTGGTTTTATCCAAGTAGAGAAGGCAGAGCGGGCGCTCTCGTCACTGCAAGATCTCACTTCGTCTCAAGCGAAAGTCCTTCGCGGTAGTTGGTTGCAGACGGTACCGGCATCAGATTTAGTGCCAGGAGACATCATCGAGCTGGAGGCCGGTGACCGCGTGCCGGTCGACGTACGGCTCACCCATTCGGCTGGATTACGCACGCTGGAGGCACCGCTCAGCGATACGCGCTGCCGCAACTCGGAGCCTTTACCAATCGCTGGCTGATCGCAGCGATCGTGGTCTCTGCCCTGCTTCAACTGGCCGTCGTGACGTTGCCTTTCCTTCGCCCGCTGTTCAAGACCACGCCTCTGCTCGTTTCAGACTGGTTGCTGATCGTGGTGATGCTGATAGCCGTTTTAATGCGTCGGCTTGCCTAGAGTTCCTAATCCCTCCGTTCCCCGCTCCAAGTTCCGAGTTCCACGTTCCGAGTTTTTCTTTATAAACCTCTGTATATGCCGCTCGTTTCACGATCGCAAGGAATTTTCGCCATCCCCCAGGTGGGGGAAGTGGCGGTTATGGACCGTGCCGGCGAAAATGCCATAACCAAGATGCGGGCAACCGGTTACGGCGACAAAGCAACCGGGATCTACGCTGGGCAAAAACGGCCTGAAAAACCAAGGGGGAAAATAGTTTTCTGTCGGACTCAGATCATCAAGCTTTGCCCCAGGAACCGGGCGGATCAGAGCAACAATTGCCGAGGTCGATATCGATCCCGAGCGATCGGGACGCCAGCGAACCCTTCAGAGCTTCCCCAAGATTGTTTTCTGTGACCGTCGGAACAGCGATGGCGCAAGCCAACCGGCGAGCAGACCGAAAAGCCATGACCAGACACAGTGGCCGGATAAAAAGAATTGCGGTAGGTTCCGCGAGTAAGGTGCTCTTGAAATTGCCGCGTTGATGATGTCCTCCAGGGTGGGTAACCGAGCCGAGCCACCGCCGAATTGGCTCACACTCTGAATCGACAAATCCAAGGGCACCGAGAAGAAACCGCCGCCGCCAGTCGGGGGGAAACCTGGCGCGACATCGGTTACTCGGGCGGCCCAGGCTAGCACGTAATTGGTAATCAAGAACTCGTGTATCCTGAATATCGTCGTCGAGGCAAGCAATAAATAGCTGCCACCGACGAGGGTAAACGCCAACGCAAAGGCGCGCGGCTCACCTTGCATGACCATCACTCGTACAGCCATCGTTGCGAAGAGCGCCAAACTAATGGACATGATACCGGATGTCCACGCAGCATTGGAGTAGGTCATCGCCGCGCAGGCAACCGCAATCAATGCGACGGCTATCAGCGCACTGCCCATCGAAAATCGCATCGCGCTGCCTCCAGAAGTGGATGGCCCTGCGGACGATCGACGATCGCCTCAATGCTTCCAGCATACACCAGAAGATGAAGTGCTGACAGCGAAGCTGGGCACGTAATTGGCGCTGCTTGTGCGGAGCGAATGGAGTTGGTCTTAGCGGTTTTCTGACGGAGTAAACCGACGGGACTGGCGGTTGTAGTTCGACTCCGCCTCGTCCGCCCACTCCTCGGAGCGCTCATAGCGCTCGTCAAACTCGTCTCACCAAGGACGAACTGGAAATCCCTCCGATCGGCACCACAAGGAAGATCGCGTGAAGGCCCACATCCTGGTCTGTTTTCTGGCCTACGCGATGTGGAAGACGTTGGCTGGTTGGATGCGGGCGGCAGGACTTGGCGATGGGCCTCGCACGCTACTTTACGATCTGGAGAAGATCAAAAGCGCCGACGTGGTGTTGCCGGCCAAGACACGGGACGGGACCTTGAAAACGATTCGCCTTCGTTGCGTAACGGAGCCGGAAGAGGGGCAGGCGGTGCTGCTGGATCGTCTGGGACTTCGCCTACCGCGCCGCTTGCGACGTCTGGACCACGTCCTTGAAATGTAGTGAAGACTTGGGCCTTAAATCACACGTAAGTCCTTATCCGAACATGATATCTCCGTAACTTGGGTTAACGCGGTTGCTGTGCATATCACGGCCCGTAATGTTTTTGGCCTGCTGACTATTTCGCTGGCAACTCATCGAGGCAAATATGTTTCTCGAAAGCCACTTTCCCCTGGAGCCCATAAGCTTGAAGGGTGATCGCTGGGGTGGGCTGATCCCAATCGATCTGGATCAACCCGAAGGTGGGCTGTGCAAAGGCCACAGCGCTGACCCGATAGTGATTGACTGCGGCGGCCCATTCTTTCTCGGGGTCGGTGAGGCTGCTAGAGGTGAAATCATACAGCGGGTAAGGCCCCTGATCCGTCTTCGAGATTTCCGAGAAGTGAACGTCGCCGGAAATGAACAGCACTCCCTTGGCACCGGTCGTGCCGATCAGGTCATACAACCGCTTTCGTTCGTGCGGGAAATTGCCCCACGATTCCATGCCCTTTTCGTCAGCAACAACTTGAATGCTGGAGGCGAGGATCCGCACTTCGGCGGGTTCTCTGAGTTGTGCTTTCAGCCATTTCCATTGGTTTTCACCCAGAATCGTCCCCTTGGGGTCAGTGTTCGCGATGTACCATCCCACGAGATTGAGTTGTTTTTTTTCCTCCGGCGAACGCGAATCCTTGACCGGTCGACTTTTGAAATATCGCGTGTCGAGCAAGATCACCTGCACCCGTTTGCTTGGCGGGCCGAAGACATAAGATCCGTATACCCCGGGACGCTGACGGCGAGGCGACTCCTTCGGCACGCCAAAGAAATCGAGCATGAGCTGCTGCGACTCGGCCTTTTTGGGATACCACTCGCCGCCGTCATTGACCCCGTAGTCATGGTCATCCCAGGTGGCCAGCACGGGGCAAGTCCGCAAGAGCTTCTGGTAACCAGGTTGGGATCCAAGCTGAGCGTACTTCGCCTTCATGACGTCCATGTCTTCCGTGTCGGCATAAATATTATCGCCGATAAACAAGAACAAGTCGGGCTTCTGTCGGACCACCGAGTCCCAAATCGGCTGGGGGCGATGCTCCGTAGCACAGGAGCCGAAGGCAATTCGGCGCAATTGCTCCGGGCGTTTCTCCTCCGCTTGAAGTACAGAGAACGCCAACAGCAGAACCGGGAGGCTCCGCCGGCCCACACGGAAGAATTCGTGAAAATTCGACATCGGAGGTCGTTCCTTAGGCCAAAAGTTTCTCCACCACCTTGCCGGACACATCGGTGAGGCGGAAATCGCGGCCCTGGTGGCGGAAGGTCAGCCGCTTATGGTCCATGCCCAAACAGTGCAGCAGGGTAGCATGCAAGTCGTGGACATGGATTCGGTCCTCGACGGCGTGAAAGCCGAGTTCATCGGTTTGGCCCACGATTTGGCCGCCGCGAATGCCGCCGCCGGCCAGCAGCACGGTGAAGCCGAAGGGGTGGTGATCGCGGCCGGCCTTCTCCGGGTCCATGCCGGGACCGCGGCGCACTTCGTACATGGGAGTGCGGCCGAACTCACCGCCCCAAATCACCAGCGTCTCGTCGAGCAAGCCGCGCCGCTTGAGATCCTTGATCAGCGCCGCAGCCGGCGGATCGGTCATGGCTGTGTTGGTCTGCAGGTTCTTGTTGAGATCCGTGTGATCGTCCCACGTGGAATGGTAGAGTTGCACGAACCGCACGCCGCGCTCGATCATGCGCCGCGCCAGCAGGCAATTGGAGCCGAACCAGCGGGTAGTTTCCCGCTGGATGCCGTACGCCTCCAGCGTGGCAGAAGACTCCCGCGAAAAATCGACCAACTCCGGCGCCGCGGTCTGCATGCGGTAGGCTAGTTCGTAAGCGGCGATCCGCGAGGCGATTTCCGCATCCCCCGTGTCCTGCTGATGGAGCCGATTCAGGTCCGCAAGCGCCCCAAGCCGAGCTCGTTGTGTGGCGGCGCTTACGCCCTGGGGATTGCTCAGGTGCAAGATCGGATCGCCCTGACTGCGGAAGGTCACGCCGTGATAATCGGACGGCAAGAAGCCGTTGCTCCATAAAGCGGCCCCCGCATCCACCCCCTTGCCCGAATTCGACAACAGCACCACGAAGCCGGGCAGGTTCTGCGATTCGCTCCCCAGTCCGTAAGTGACCCAGGAACCCATCGAGGGGTGACCGAACAGGGTCGTGCCGCAATTCATCAGCAACTGGCCGGGATCGTGATTGCTCGTGCTGGTGAACATCGAGCGGATCATGCACAGCTCGTCGGCACAGGAACCAAGGTGCGGCAAAAAATCGGAAAACTCCATCCCACAGTCCCCAAACTTGCCAAACGTGCGGGGGCTGGCCATCGCACGGGCGCTGCCCTTGATCAGCGCGTCGTTCAACGTGGCGAGATACGATTCCGGCACCGCCTGGTCACGCAGTTTGTTCAAGGCCGGATTGGGGACGAAGAGGTCGAGTTGACTGGGACCGCCCGCCATAAACAGGAAGATCACGTTTTTGGCCCGGGCCGGTAAATTTGGCGCGCGGGGCTGAAGCGAGTCGGACGAAGTCGATGCCACAACGGTTCGCCCACCGAGGTTGAGCAATTCCGACAGTGCCACGACGCCAAGTCCGCAGGCAGATTGCTGGAGAAAGCACCGCCGTTGTTGAATTAGCAAGAATTGCTGGGGGGTCATGATCCACATTACTCCCGCGTAATGAATTCGTGGAGGTTCAGCAGCACGCTGCACACACAGGTCCAAGCTGCTGGCTCCGCCGCGTTGCCGTCGGCGAGTTGCGGCGGCGACAGCAGCGGCACTGCCGACGGTTCTTCGCTGAAAAGAGCCAGTTGTTCCTTATAGTACGACGACAATCGCTGTTTTTCGCCAGCTCGTGGAGGCCGGGATAGGGCCAGCTCAAACGCATAGTCGATCCGTTCATCCGCGTCCCCTGGTTGTTCGCGCAAGATGCGTGCCGCAAAGGCCTGCGCCGCCTCGAAGAACACCGGGTCGTTCAGCAAAGTCAGCGCCTGCAAAGGCGTGTTGGACCGCTCGCGGCGAGTACAACTTCGGCTCAACGACGGAGCATCGAACGTGACCGATTGCGCAAACGGCGAGAGCCGCTGCAAGAACGTGTACAGGCCTCGCCGGTAACGGTCGCTGCCTGCACTTACTTGCCATCGGTTCTCGAAGCCTTCTTTAGCGACGCTGTCGGGCTGTGGTGGAAACACGCTGGGGCCGCCGATCTTGCGGTTGAGCAACCCACTGACGGCCAGCGAGACGTCGCGCACCTGCCCTGCGGACAGGCGCAGACTGGCCTGCCTCGCCAGCAAACGATTATTCGGGTCGCGTTCGAGCAACTCGGGCCTGACTCGCGACGATTGCCGGTAGGTGGCCGATGTTACGATCAGACGATGCACGGCTTTCATGCTCCACCCCCCCTCGCGAAACTCGACGGCCAGCCAGTCGAGCAACTCCGGATGCGTCGGCTGTTCGCCCTGCGTGCCGAAGTTGTCGGAGGTGACCACCAGCCCGCGGCCAAAAAACTCCTGCCAAAACCGGTTCACCGTGACGCGGGCCGGCAACGGGTTCTTTACGGAAACGAGCCATTGGGCCAGCGCCAAACGGTCGCCGCGCACCGCATCCGGCAGTGGCGGCAAGCAGGCCGGCGTCCGCGGTTCGACCGGCGGACCGGGACGGCGGAAGTCACCGCGAACGTGTACGAACGCTGTCCGCGGGATGGGTGTGTCGCGCATGACGGGAGCGCGGGTTAGTGTTGGCAGTTGCGCATTCAACTTGCGCAACTGGTTGAGAAGCTCCTCCAATTCAAGATCCAGAAATCGTTGCGGATCGACGAGACCGCCGTTCCCCAGGAAATATTCCAGCAGGCGGTCTTGCTGATCTTGGGTCCGCTCGCTGGGATCCAGTCGAATGATCTGTGTGCCTTCAAGCTGGCCTTCGCCGCGTGAATCGGGACCCCAACCACCCCAGGTCAGCCCCAGCAATTCCCATTTCCGATACCAAGTTGCGTCTTGACTGGGGTGGGCGGCGGCATGGAGCAGTTTCTGCTCCCATCGCGCTTGCAGTTCGGCCAGCTCCGACTGGACGGGGCGAAGCAACTCGGTTCGTCGCTGCTGGTATTCGGGCAGTTTTGCTTGATGGGCTTCCCACTCGCCGGGCAATGGTGCGTCGATATTCACCTCGTCGGCCGAATCGAAGTACGCATACAGTTGGTAGAACTCCTGCTGGCTGACGGGGTCGTACTTGTGGTCGTGGCAGCGAGCACAGCCGACGGTCAGCCCGAGCCATGCCGTGCCTACCATCTGCGTGCGGTCCACAACCTGCTCGACCCGGAATTCTTCCAAATCCGCGCCGCCCTCGCGGTTCGAAAGCGTGTTGCGCAAAAAGCCCGTGGCCATCCGTTGTTCCACGGTGGCGTCCGGCAACAAGTCCCCCGCCAGCTGTTGCACTGTGAATCGATCGAACGGCAGATCTTGATTCAGCGCGGTAATCAGCCAATGACGATACCGCCAAGCGACAGGCCGAGCTTGGTCCGTAAGATAGCCATCGGTATCTGCATAATGGCACAGATCCAACCAGGGGCCGGCCCACTTCTCACCGTAGTGGGGCGAAGCGAGCAGCCGATCGACCAGCCGCTCGTACGCATCCGACCGGCTGTCCGAAACAAAGTCCGCCACTTCTGCTGGACTAGGCGGTAGACCAATCAAATCCAAGCTGACGCGGCGAATCAGCGTGGCGTGACTGGCTTCGGGCGCTGGGTTAAGCCTTTCGGCCTCCAACCGGGCAAAAACAAACCGATCAATGGGATTTCGCACCCACGTCTGCTGCTGGACCGCGGGGATAGCCGAACGCCGCAGAGGCTGGAACGACCAGTGATCGTCCGCGGGCCGCGACGCGGTACGTTGCTTGAGGGTCAGGACAAGACCCTTGGGCCACCTGGCACCTTGATCGATCCACGCCCGCAACAGGCCAATCTCCTCCTTGGTCAGGCGTGTGTTTGGCTCAGGCGGCATGACGATCTCGTCTTCATCCGTGCCCGCCACCACGTGTACCAACCGGCTGTCGCCACTGTTGCCAGGTTTAATGGCTTCGCCGGAAAACCCGCCTTGCATCGCCGACTGAACGCTGTCCAGCCGCAGCCCGCTTTTGGCCTTTTGGGGACCGTGGCACCCCAAGCACCGCGATTGCAGCAGTGGGGCTATCTGTTTGGCGAAGTCGACATCCGACTCAGCCGCGGGCGAAACCGAGTCGCTGGGATCCATGGCCCGACCGTCCGTCGCGGACATGCCGGCCAAGGTCACAGACAGCCCAACGACAAGGCCACGTGTTCCGAGGATAAGCGATTGCATTGCCACGGATCCCTCGGTCTAGTGGAGTCGGCGGGTTGGGGGGGAAATTCTCATGAGCACCGTGCCATCTAAGGCGTAATGACCCGCAGCGCGTCAGAGGCGCCGGCGACCCTGTAAAACTCGGCGGTCTTTCTCATCGCATCCTTGTCTCTGGTAGAAACCACCAAGGGCCTCGGCGCGAGCAGGCCCATCGCTTCGGGAATATCGCAGGTGCGCAGAATGCTCAGCAGCTGCGGGGCGCCCGCGTCCATGTGCGTCAGCGCCGCGTCAATCAACCAGACCTCGGCAATATCCGGCTCCAGGAGCGCAGCATACGCTGCCAATGCGCCAAGCTTTCCATCTCCCAAGGCTACGACCGACGTCTCGGGGGCGGCCTGATCGCGCAGGTATCGAGCCGTGGCTGCGATGTCTCGCAATCGACCGGTGTCGACGGTGCGACCCAGAAGCGCCAAGGAGCGTTCAACGTAGTTGGGCGGATCCTCTCTCGTCCAACGGGTCGGTCCGAACCCTCGAGGCTGACAAACGAATACCGCGTCTCCATTCGCAAGCATTTCCGCCGCATCGCCAGAGAGTTCCGCCGTATCTCCGGACACCGCACAAAGCACGATGCGCTTGGCGTCTTTGATCTCGGGGCCCGACAATCTGGTCAACGGTACCTCAATGGTCTCTTCGGTCGACAGCCAAGTCACTTTCCCTTCCGAATGCATCAGCCTTGCGGCAGGAATACGCTCCGGCAGGGCGTTAAAGGTTGTTCGCCGGAGCTGCACCAGGATGTTCGTCCGTACCCGATCCAACTGATCCGCTGGAGGCGGTTCCAACTCGGCCATTGGCACAAACGAGCGGTCGATTCGAGTGTTCAACTGGTCGATCGGAACGTCATCATCACTCGGGAAGACTCGCAGCCGTTCCGGCGGGATCGGACATCGTTCGCCATCAACCAAATCCACCTCGCTGTCAGCGACTGGCCGAGGATCGTTTTTGAGGTAGGTGTTTATGAAGCGAAATGCGCCCTGCCGAATGTCTTCTCGATATGCGTGCATTCCGCGGCTGACCAGGGCATCCACACGATCACTCGCACCAAATAGGCTGTACAACTCCTCGAGGCGGTTAATGATGCGTTGGTTAGCGTCCATTGGAAACAGATCGTCATTGTCACTGTTGGCAAACAGCAGAGGGCGAGGCGCCACCAAGCCGGCGATCTGAGTCCAAGGCCACTGAAACGTGTTGTAGAGGAACATGCAATCGCAGTGGCCCCTAATAACCTCATGAGACACGTAGGACTCCAGGTCCGCCATACCGCTGATGGGCACGGCGACTGCAACTCGTTCGTCCGCGGCGGCAATCCAGAAGGTGGCCGCGCCACCGCCGCTAATTCCGGTCACGGCGATGCGGTTGGGGTCAACGTCGGGGCGATTCACGAGGTAATCAATTGCACGAATGCCGTTCCAGCATTCCACGCCCGCCGGAGTGTAGCCACGGGAGTGCCACCACCACCGCTGCTGGGAATACGTGCCCCAATGCACAGAGGTAATCTCTCCCAACTGCAGCGTGTCGACAACCAGGCAGACATAACCGTGCCGGGCGAACCAAATTCCATGCGATTGGTACGCCGTCTTATTGCCGTCGCGACCCTGCCGGACGTGTCCGCAGACATACAGGACCGCAGGTAGCCGCTCGTTCGGATGGGCTTTGGAAGGCCGATACAGGTTTCCGGTCACATACAAACCGGGGCGGCTTTGAAAGTGCAGCATCTCGACCGTGTACCCGTCCCCCTCGATCGTGCCGGTGATTACCGACTTTAAGGGCGTCTTCTCTGGCATCGGCCAAAGCCCAAGCATGAAAAAGTATTCACGCCTCCACTCTTCACGTCGCTTCGTCCACTCCTCGGCCGAAGTAATTCCGTCCATGAAACCCTGGTCGCCCCGCTTGCTCTCCTGCGCCAAATAACGCTGAATCGCGGGATCGCCGCGCGCCACGCCGCCGGACGCAACGTTCCTCGGCTGCTCTCCAACCCGTGAATGGTTATGGTTCCCGGCAAAATCTTTTCTATATCGCTGCCATAATACTTCCAGCGTACCTTTGAGAATATAGATCCGGCATCGAAAATCCTCTTGCTGCCCCGGCTTTAGCGTCCAGGCGAGGTTTTGATGAATGCATGCGGTAATGGGGTCGAGGTTCCAGCTTGCATTTTCCCCTCGATCGCTTGCGATACCTAGAACGTACTTGCCGTCCAAGGAAACCTTTGCCATCAGTCGCGCATCGCACCGCCGGACCCATTTCTCAGAATCTTTGGGCGGACCCGGGTAGGCTGAGCCCATCGCATTCGCCTTGAAACCCGTGCCTTCAAATGTCCTGATGTTTACAAAGTCTCCGTCCCTGTGAACGTAGGTTCTAAAACCTTCTGGGTCATGGAACTTGTCGGCGAAAGCTGACTGCAAACAAAACAACAGTCGGTCGTTTTGCGGCCATTCAGCGTCAAATGTGTTTTTCATATGAACGCTTACATCGACGGTGTCGGCAGTCGCGGATACCTCGCCCCAAAACTCGCGCAGGTACTTCCGTCTAGTGCCTTCCGGGGCCTCCCACCGACATGACCAAGCGGATTCAGACGTCTTCTCCCATTTCACATCCTTTGCGTGAACTTCTGCTGCTGTATCCACCCATATTTGGATGTACTCGGGCATCCGCAGGCGAAATACCTGTCCCGGCATCTGAGCCGGACTGATATCGATAAACGTTTTATCCTCGACCGGCTTAATCTCAATCTGGCTCCAAGCAGTATCCACAAACAGGATTGCTTCCACCAAGAGACACAGGACTGTCAATGCCTTTTTCACTGTCATTGCCTTTTTTATGGTGGACACTTGTTGCACTTGAGCCAACGAGCGCGGTGGTATCATCAAGAAAATCGATTACACGCCGAGGTACGTCCTCAACCATTCGGCGAGGCGGGCAAACGTTGCCTCGCTGATGGTGTGCCCTTCGCGGTGGTCATATAACCCGATGCGTGGGATGCTGCCGTATAGTCGGTACACGGGCAGCGCGGCCGCGACGTACGGCCAAGTCCGGTCGCCGTCGTCCGTGGACGGAGCTGGGGGACCCGTTTCGCCCGCCAGAATCAGAAACGGCCGCGGTGCAATTAGACCCAGCAACTGGTGATGATCGAGATGGAAATTGGCAGCGCGAACGGCTTCCCCGAGGTAAAATGGCGCGTCCCAATCCGAGAAGGTCAGCCCGATGCCCGCTTCACTGGCCACCGCCGCGGTGATCCGCTCGTCGAACGCCGCCAAATACAGAGTCTCTTTAGCCCCCAACGAATGTCCAACGGCGCCAATTCGCTTTTCATCGACCTCATTGGTTAGGGACACCAGCACATCGACTCCACGGCGGGCGTCCCAGAGCATCTTGTGCATGGCCAGAGTCCGCGGATGACGGCGGCGGAACTCGTCGACAGCCTGCCGGTGGTCGTCTGTATTTTGCCACAGAAAACAGCGCGGGCAAAAGACGATGAACCCCTGTTGCGCCAGTTTCAATCCGAGGTGCTGCGCGTCTGGCCCTCGCACGCCGGCAATCCCGTCAATGCTGTCTGGCGACCATTGGTGCAGCGCCACCAATCCCGCGCGGCGACCTTTTGCGTCCCGTCCCGGAACGTCGGCATGCGGACGCAATAAGTAGCCCTCAACCGGCAGGCCGGATTCGGACTCATACCGAATCAACTGTCGTTGGCAGCCTGGCAGTTCATCCCGCCTCAAAACCTCCAGCCTGACTGCGGGTGGTTTGGCGGGCATCGGCCCCAGAAACTTCAACCAACGGCCTCGGATCCTGTCCCGCTCGGCTTTCCACGCGTCGAGCGTTGTGATCGACTGCCCATCCGCATCGACCAGGAGTGGTGTGAGCTGCGGCAGGTCGGCCAGTTGCAGCGGGCGTTGCACGTCGGCCAACCACGACACATCGCGGGCGAGCGCTGGCGGGACACCCGCTGCCCATGCGATCAAGACCGACACAATGGCGCGCAGAAACTTCCTCCGCGGCACCATTGACGCTGGCAAGATCGGAACAAAGGACGAAACGCGGCTGACTTGTGGCACAGGATGATCCGGAGGCAATTGCCCGATATGAACCCAATGGATAGCATAACAATTGAAATAACCAACGGCCCTGCAGAGCCGAGTGGACCAGGCCCTGGCCAACATTAATTTTCCGGCAACGTGCCGCCCGAGGCGTGAGCCTTCATGGACAAGGTCTGCTACGAACAGATGTGGCCCCGCGAGGTAGTTGTCGCTCGGCAAGCCAAACCGCTGGCGTATCTGCCGCTCGGGACGCTCGAATGGCACGGCCCGCACAATGTGTTGGGGTTGGACGCTATTAAGGCACACGCACTTTGCGAGCGTGCCGCACGGGTCGGTGGCGGGCTGGTCATGCCGCCGCTGTGGTGGGGCGAGCACCGTGAAATTCAACTGATGGAGGTGAATCGCGGGCACGGCGAGAGAATTCGGGACGCCATGCAATTGCCGCGGGTGTAACTCGCACCCCGCGTTTGCGAGGTTGTTTGCTGGTAACGATTTAGGGCAATGCTAGCGGTGGTTGATGGCATGAAAAAACGGGCTCCTTCGTGTAGAACAAGTGTGTGTAGTTGATAGCACGTGTTCCACCACAAAGGAGACCCGAACCATGATCATGGCACAAGAACAAGCGGTACTCAAGGCCCGAGAGCAATTGGCGCAGCTGGAGCAGCTGGTGGAGGTGTCGGCGGCCGAGGGACGTCGGATCGACCTGGTTGAACGGGATTTATTCGCCGGCCTGCTGCAGCTCGGGCACGCTTTGTTGTCGGCCTTCGTGTCGACACAGGGGGACGGCGACGTGGGTCCCACGCTGACACACGAGGAGAAAACGCTGCCGCACCTGTAACAGTTTAGTTCCCCCACCCCGGTTGGACGAAGGCCGGGGCGCTGTTGGGGTGGAGATTGACGTACGCCACGGTTTCGCGATGCCACGGGTTCATGGAGTGGCGATACGGACTTGAGACGAGTTCCTACGCTGGATGC